>JAUZOY010000078.1 GCA_030706235.1 Bacteroidota bacterium
AAGTTCGTATTTTCACTTGTTATTTTAAAATCATTAAGAATACAAATATAAACAAATTTTCTTTTATTTCTATTTTTATCGCATTTATACAACTTATTAATTGTTTCATATAATTTTAAACGCTATCAACAAATTTAATAATTGAATTTATCTTATTACTTAATAGTTGTATATTTGTAAACTCATCTAATTCAAATCGCATGGCTAAAACAATTAAAATTGATGAATCTATTTAAGAATATATCCTTACCAATTTTATTGATAATAAGCTTAATATCTAAAGCACAAAATTCTGATGATGTATTATATAAATATATGGATTCTACATCTGCCATATTTATGAACTTCAATATTGAATCCAACTCAAATGCAATGACAAATGAGCTTCTCAACAAGTATATTGATAATTATTACATATCTGACATTGTAAAAGATAATGCAAAAGAAAAATTATCAGATATAAACAGACTTGGAATTGATATAGAAGCAAGTGCCATTTATTACCATAGACCGGAAAAGTGGAAGCAAAAAGAAATGGGGTACTATTTAGGGATTAAAGACAGGTATCAGTTTGATTTAAAATTTACCGCTGACTTATTTAAATTGTTCTTTTACGGTAATAAACAATTTGAAAATAATAATGCCAAACTTTCTGATTCCAGGTTATATTATACAAGATTCCAGCAATTTGAATTTGGAATTATAAAGAAAATCGGAAATTCAGTTTTTAACTTTGGAATAGGAATTAATAAAGGACAGCAAAATCAAACACTAAACATTGAAAGGAGTAATCTATTTACCTCAGAAGGAGGAGAATACATTAATTTTGATTTAAAATATAAATACAGATATACAGACAGCACAAGAAATTCTTATGGAGATATAAACGGTATCGGAGCATTTACAGACTTGTACTTTTCGCATAAATTTAAAAATTCTGTTATTTCGATATCTGCTAAAGATATAGGATTTATTGTTTGGTCAGAAAGCTCATACCATATAGAGAATGAAAATCAATGGCATTTTGATGGAATAAATGTAAATGACATTATTCACATTGCCGATAATTCATTCAATTCATTATCGAAAGATTCTGTCAGAAAAAACATATTAGGCATTCCGGAGAAAGGTAATTATATAACTATGCTCCCAGCTACAATAAATATTAACTATTGTTACAATTTTTCCGGAAATAAATGGAGTATAGAAACCGGACTAAGACAAAAATTCTTCATTTACTACTTACCATTGATTTATTTAAGTCCTGTATACAGACTTACAAATAATTTTATTATAAAAGGTACTGTAAGCTATGGGGGATATGGTAATCTGAATGCAGGCATTGATTTAAGTAAGATATTCCGTAATGGCTTTTATCTGAGAGCAGGGAGCAATTATATAAATGGTCTGATACTACCTGGAAACAATTCAGGACAGGGAGCATACATTAGTATTGGCAAAGCATTTTGAGATTTTTAATCATTACTCGAAAACGAATTAAGATTCGGATTTATTCAGTCTAATATTTTTTATCACTGATATTAATAAGCCTAAAAGCATCATTATTGAGCCTATCCATAACAAAGAAATATAAGGAAACACAATAACACGAAGAATAATTGACTCTGCACCTTTCTGAGCAATCATTAACCTTATTTTATTTGGCGCGGGTGATACATCATAGAAAATTACCTTTGTCTTTAAATTATCCGAATAGAAATCTTTACGTGTAAGAATATTATTTCTTACAATGTAACAGACAGTGCCGCTATCTGAAAGATGATGTTTATTCAATAAAATGATTTTAGCACGAATTTCAACATTTTCCTGTGCATTTTTATTTTCCAGACCCACGACTTTCAGTTCACTGAATACTACACGAATAGAAAATTCAGTAATAGTATCATGCAGTTTAATCTCAATAATTTTATTATTTCCCAAACCATCATTATTAAGACCTGAATTTATTCCTGCAATATGAGTAAAAACATCTCTATTCCAGAAATGAGCAATATCTGGCTGATAGACATTACCCATTTCCTGATTTATCAAAATCGAAGGATGCAATGAGAAGCAGTGATTATAATCACCTTTCTCATTTTTGCGGATAAAATCAATATTAAATATATCTCTGTCCCATTTCTTGGCAGAACCTGTATATACTATGTCAGTATTTACCTTTCCGGACAATAAACCGGAATGCAAAGACGTCTCAACAGGCACATTTTGAGTTAATACTAAATTGGTGTTTATTATAGGTGCTTTTGAATATATTGGCATTATTACTTCCGGCTTAGAAAATGCAATAATCAATCCTATAATGAAAATTGCAAAACCCATATGAGTAAAAATAGCTCCTTTATTAACTACGCCATTTACAATCCTTAATAAAAGTTCAAAAGAAGCAAATAGAATAAAAAGACAGATTAAAAACAGCAAAAACAGATTAAAGGATGTAAATCCATAAATCATATAAACAGCTATCGAAATTATCAATGATAAAGCAAAAGGAAATACTGAACGTCTGAAAATTATTTTCCATTCATTCCGGCCATATTTATAAAATTGACTGATTATTATCGTGATCCCTATAAAGAATGCAAAAACAGATTGCCATCTGTTGTAAAATGAGACCTGATTCGAAACAGGAGCAAATGAAGTACCGAATATTCTATTTATTACAGGCATTGAAGTTGTAACTGTAATCTGAAAAGCAGACAGCAGAAGCACAATAACTCCTGAAATAATCCAAAATTCACGTGAGTTAATTACAGGTTCTTCACAGGAAAGAATGTGTTTTCGCTTATAAATATAAATTACAAAAGATAAGACTATGAAGACAATTAATAATGCCATAAAAAGATTTGCAGATTCATTACCTGTAAAAGCATGAACCGAAAACTCGGAAAGAATACCGCTACGAGTCAGATAACTTGCATATAAAACAATCACGTAAGTAAAAACAGACAGAAAAAACGGAACTGATACCGAAGTCCGGTTATTTTGTGCTGTCTTTATCATATGGACAGTAGCAATTATTAATAAAAAAGGAACAAGTGAAGAATTCTCAACAGGATCCCACGACCAGAATCCGCCAAAACTTAGAGATTGATATGCCCAGAATCCGCCAAAAATCAGGCCTGCACCTAACATAATCATACAAAATTCCGAATATACCAATGCAGGACGAAGCCATTCTTTATAATTTCTTTCTGTAAAACCGGCAATCGCATATGAAAAAGGCATCAGTGCAAGAGCATACCCGAGAAAAAGTATTGGAGGATGTATAACCATCCAAATATTTCTCAGCAAAGGATTCAGACCATAACCATCAGTTATGTTTTTTAGATAATCAGGATTTTGGAATAAAGGATTATTTATGTTATCGCCACATTCCCTCAATAATGTGAAAGGAGAACTACCGAATGAAAATATATCAATATCAAGACCTGTGATCAACAGCATTAAAAACACCTGAACCAGACAAATCATTGCCATGACAGTATTTTTAAACTTACGCGAAAAGATCATTATTATCATTCCAAGCAATGATTGCCAGAATATCCAGACCAGCAAACTTCCCTCCTGCCCTGCCCACAATGCCGATATTTTATATTCCGGTCCCTGACTTTTTGAGGAATGCTTCCAGACATATTCATATTCAAAGCAATTATTTACAAGCAGATATAGAAGAATACAAATAATTAAAACAACTGACAAAAAATGAATTACAAAAAAAGATTTTTGCAATATTTTCAATTGGAAATTTATCTTTTGAGGTTTTACTACAGAGTAAAGATTTGCCAGTAATGAAATAAAAACAGCAATTAATGATATAAAAATCAATGATTTCCCTATCTGCCCTATTAGTAAATGCTCTCCAATATATTGCATTATTTATATTTATTAATTATTGCAAATATAATTCATTAAAAAATAAAGAAGCTATTTGTTACCGGAAAGTAAATACTTATCCCGTACTTATCTCAAAGCCGGAATTGTCGTATACACCCTGAAAAATCAATCATTCAGTTTTTGGCAGACCTTACAGGTTTTTGAAACCTGTAAGGTCTTTTACTTTATTTTCCAGTATGTTATACAAGCAAAACCAATGCAAATTAAATGATAAATATTTTAAATACAACTTAAATATACAAAGTTTGTTTAATTTAGACTCTGTTTATAAAGTTAACTATTCGATATTGTCATTTCCAGCAACAAGATCCTGAAACAAGTTCAGCATGACAGTAAAAAAACAGACTCTAAATATTTGGTATCCTTTATATATCCCTATTGTATCCTTTATATATCTTTATTGTAACCTTTTGACTCGTCTGATATTGCTTTATTCCTAAGGTGCATAGCACCGTTAATATTTATAGCAAAAGAGTTCACCTCGATTATCAATAAGCTACAGAGTAGCGTAATATAGAACTTATTTCATCAACACCACTTTCTTCACAATTCTCTGCAAACTCCCGTCGCCTTTAGACGAGAGGTCAGGGGTGAAGTTTAAAAAATAAACTCCCGACTCAAATCCGCTTAAATCAAATTTAATCCTTCCATCACTCTTCACATTTATCTTTTCACTTTCAACTACCTTCCCCATCATATCCATTACACTCAGATCAATCATTTCATCCTTCATCCCCTCAACTTCAATCAAGAACTCCCCACTACCCGGATTCGGATATATTTTCAGCTTTTCACTTTCAACTTTCAACTCATCTAGCCCTGTACATGTCTGATCTATTGCCACAACAATACTATCTATTGCAATACACGTTCCTTTCGTTCCTGTTATATAATAAGTTGTAGTAGTCGAGGGAATCGTTGTTACTGATGTTCCTGACCCTAATCCATTACTCCAATTATATGTATTTGCATCACCTGCGACAGTCAAAGTTACAGGTGTTCCTTTACAAATTGTTTTATTATATCCTGCGTTCACCAAACATACATTTGTCGAATCAATAACATATTTTGCTAAATAAATATTATCAGTAAAGCTAAAATTCAATAATTTAGTTCCTATTATTAATGAATCTGTATAAAAGCCTGTAATAATTAAATTATCATTATTATCCAATGCTATTTCTTCACCCCAATTATCATTTTTCCCATTAAAACATGTTGACCAATTATATTCTCCTGAACTATTATATTTTGCTAAATAAGTATTAATTCCATTACTTTTATTAATTAATATATTTTTACCAAAATAAAGAGTATCATATCCGGAAGGATTAGCTAAAATATGTCCACAAACATATAAATTATCTTTCGAATCAGTGGCCAAACTTAAAACATTTTCATTACCTCCTGTCCAAACACCATTTTGTGAATATGCATTTATTATTGATGTTCCAGATATGCAAATACCTGAAGAGTTAAATTTTGCAATAAAAATATTGTTATTTTTATTCCCAGTAATTTTAATATTCCCAAAAGATATTGAATCATTAAAACTACTCCCTATATATATATTATCCTTTGTATCAACCGATATACCATAATCATCATAATTCCATCCATTAAATGAATTTTTATAAATAGTAGCATTTTTTGCCCATAGGTAATTTCCTGATGTATCAAATTTTGCAAGAAATGTATTATTATTTTCAAAAATAGTATCCAATCCTAAAGAATTATGTTCTTGATCATAAAAGCCAGTTAAATAAATATTATCTTTTGAATCTTTTGTAATTCCTTCAGGAAATATATTTCCTTCAATTGCTTTTGACCATATAAAGTTCCCCTCAGAATTATATTTTGCAAGAAAAAAATAATTATAGGGTTTGTAAATTACGTTATTACCAAAACTGGTACTATCAATAGAATTTGCAAAAACATAGACATTATTCTTTGAATCTGTTATAATACATTTACTATAAAGACTATGAAAATCCCATAAATTTATATTACATTCAATATTTTTAGCCCATAAATAATTTCCATCAGATTTAATTTTTACAATAAAAATGCTTGAACCATTGATATTTTCTAATTTGAAATTTCCAATAACAATTGTGTCATAAGTGAAACTACCAATAATATATATATCATTGTTATTGTCAGTAATTATTTTATCTATGCTATTCAAGTAATTTCCAATACTTTTAGCCCATATAGATTTTCCTGCATTATTATATTTAGCAATATAAAAGCCTTCAAAGTTATTATTACTAATTATATTATTACCAATATTTATCGTATCAGTAAATAATCCGATGGTATAAATATTACCATTTTTATCAGTACAAACGCTTTTAGCCATATTATAACCTTTACCTCCTTCACTAACTGCCCATTCCCACTTCTGGCAAAAAGAATTCATTTGAATTCCGAGCAGGATTATATTTATAAATACAATCCTGCAAAATATATATTTAATTGTTGTTTTCATAGTTTATCATTTTATCTGGTTATTATTATCTTCCTGTTAATCACAGATTCATTTGTACCTATTATGATATTATAAACTCCTTCAGATAGTTCATTAATGTTATAAGTGAATTTACCTTTTTGCATTTCAGAATTAAATATTTTTTATATTTTACGTCACACAATATCAAAAAGTTCCACTTTTGTCTGTAAATTTTTATTCCTGCATTCATAACAAAACCGGAATTATTGTCTATACCATTAAAAATCAATTATTCAGTTTTTGGCAGACCTTACAGGTTTCAAAAACCTGTAAGGTCTTTTACTTTATTTTCCAGTATGTTATACAAGCAAAACCAATGCAAATTAAATGATAAATATTTTAAATACAACTTAAATATACAAAGTTTGTTTAATTTAGACTCTGTTTTTAAAGTTAACTATTCGATGTTGTCATTTCCAGCAACAAGATCCTGAAACAAGTTCAGCATGACAGTAAAAAAACAGACTCTAAATATTTGGTATCCTTTATATATCCCTATTGTATCCTTTATATATCCTTATTGTAACCTTTTGACTCGTCTGATATTGCGAGGGTGTTCACTTAACTGTGTCAAATTAAAAAATTATAAATTTGACAAAAAAATGAAAAGAAAGATTATTTGGGAAGAATTCAGCAAAAAAGCAGCTGAACAAATTCGTAAAGGCAAGTCTCTTACAGGGGAAGATGGAATATTTACTCCACTGATAAAAGAGGTTTTAGAAGCAGCTTTAGAAGGAGAAATGGATGAACATTTGAAAGATACCAGGGATCCTGAAAAAAATCGTCGTAATGGCCGAACGCAAAAAAATCTCAAAAGCTCGTTGGGCGGCTTTGAGATTTTTACCCCCCGCGATAGGAATGGTACTTATACTCCACAAATAATTGAAAAACGAAAGACATTTTTACCTGATGATATAGAAAAGAAGATATTAGGTCTTTATGGTCTTGGTATGAGTTATAGAGATATACAATCACATTTAAATGAGATGTATGGTTTATCAGTATCCGATGGTACAATAAATTCTATAACAGATAGAATAATACCAACAATAAGAGAATGGCAAGGCCGACCTCTTGAACGAATATATGCTGTAATTTGGATGGATGCTATATATTTTAAAGTCAGAGAAGAAGGTAGAGTAATTACTAAAGCCGTTTATTCGATATTAGGATTGAACATGAAAGGGAAAAAGGAAATATTAGGATTGTATTTAGGCGAACATGAAAGCGCAACCTTTTGGCTACAAGTACTTACAGACTTAAAAAAGCGAGGAATAGAAGATATTTTAATTTCTTGTATTGACAATCTGAAAGGATTTAGTGAAGCAATAGAAAATATTTTTCCTAAAACAGAAGTACAATTATGTGTTGTACATCAAATAAGAAACAGTATAAAGTATATATCAAAAAAACATATTAAAGATTTTCTTAACGACCTAAAAGAAGTTTACAAAGCTTCATCAATAGAAATAGCATCATATAAATTGGATGTGCTTGAAACAAAATGGAATGAAAATTATAAAGTAGTTATTAATAGCTGGAGAAATAATTGGGAAAGATTAACGCAGTATTTTAAATACCCAACAGAAATAAGAAAATTGATTTACACAACTAATGCAATAGAAGGATATCATAGAATGGTTAGAAAAGTAACCAAATCTAAAGGTGCTTTTACTTCTGATATGGCTATTTTAAAACTTGTTTATCTTGTTACTGTTCAGATCAATAATAAATGGAATGATTTTACTATTCAACATTGGAATGCAATTATTAACCAATTATTTATTTTCTTTGCTGATAGAATTAAAAAAACTGACACAGTTTAATGAACACTCCAGATATTGCTTTATTCCTAAGGTGCTAGCACAGTTAATATTTATAGCACAAGTATCAACCCCCAATAATCAATAAGCTACAGAGTAGCGTAAATTAACCGTTAGCCATCATCCCAGATTAAATATCAAACAAATGTTTAACTTTTTTTTATAATATTTAGGCAAATTTTATTCTTTTCTTTATCCTCTCAAGCCATGGTTCTTCCGGACATTTATAACTTTTCTCTCTTTCTCTTTTGATATAACTTTTTGATTTTTTTTTACTTTTAAATAAGCATTTATCTGTTAATTCTGCAGAAAGGAAAAGTTCAATAGTTCCATTTGTACCTCCTTTTAGTTTTGATAATGTAAAATCATAACTTAATCCAAGCATATACTTCTGTTTTCCTACAGATGTAATACCACCTCCAAATATATATGAATCAAGATTAATGGACTTGAAATTCTTATTTCTTATCCAATTACTTAAATACAATGGGCCAAAATATAAATTACTGCCAAATGTTATTGTCTCAAAGTCTGATTGACTTTCATAAATTATTCCCGGATTAATGCCATATTTTTCATTAAACCAAAAAAGCCCGTTCATATGGAACACACTCTTTTTTTCTAATAATCTATCCACTCCTAATAAAGATTGAATAGGTTTAGTACCATGACTTAATGAATAACCAATTGTTAAATTAGGTTGTTTAATAGGATTTCTTATTTGTTTCTGTCTGAATTCATATCTAAACATAAATCCCAAATTTAAAGGGTCTACAAACCATCTGCCATCAGTTTGTGGTGGTATAAAACTGGTAGGATAAATTTTACCATACAATTCATCGTATTGATCATCAAATTCTAATTTACTCCAATCAATCTTTTTATAATTAACTTTTACCATGTATCCCAATGAAAATGTCTTATTATTATCCACTTTAAAACTTAGAGATGTACCAATTCCTCCAAAAATAGTTTTTAAATATCCTTCTCCTTCTTCATCAGATGCTAATAATATACCACAGCCCAATGGGGGAGGTAATTTGATGCTTGCTCCTATTAATGTAGTATTAAAAGTACCAGGTAATTCGTACCATTGATTCCTATGACTTACTCTAAAATCCATGCATTCAACTAAACCCGGAAAGGCAGGATTATAATATAAAGGATTTTGCTCAAAATTTGAAAAATTGGGATCCTGGCATAATGTGATATTAACAAATATACCAAATAAGAACAAATATATCAGAAATATTCTTCTCATTATTATTATCTCAAAAGTGTAACCGACCCATATTTTTTGAATACTCCATTTCCATAATCTTTACCATGCCAGACTGACCCATCCAAAAACGTTGCTTCGATCTTCCAGACAAATACATCTTGCATTACCGGATTGCCATTTAATGTTCCGTCCCAACCTTCTGCCGGACTTGTATTATAAAGTTTATCAGATTCCCATATAACGTTGCCCCACGAATCATAAATCCATATATGATAATCTTTTAATCCTACACCCTTAGGTTTAAATTTTCTTATTTCAAGTGGACCTTGTTCCGGTGAAAAAGCATTTGATACAAATAAACCATTAAAATAATCTATAGAAATACTTTGAGAAGCTGTATCTCTGCAATTAAAAGTATTTTCAGCATATAATGTTATAAGATATCCACCATACATATTATATCTATGTAATGGCTCAAAGTTACTATCAGTAGTACCATCTCCAAGCACCCATAAATATGTCGAACTATATTTACTGTAATTATAAAATTGTATCTTTCCACTATTATCCACTGGATCGTTCACAGGTATATAACTAAATGCAGCTTTGGGTTTTGGATATACTAATACTGAATTATTTTTATTTACTGTATCACTACAACCTCCATTACCAAAAGATATTAATTGGACATTAAAATAACCACTATCCTTATAAAGAATTACAGGATTTATTTCTGATGATGTGAAATCATTCCCGAAATCCCAAAAATAATATGATGAATTTTTAGACTTGTTTATAAAACTTACTTGAAGTGGATTACACCCTTTTGAATTTTGAATTTCAAAATCAGCTTTTGGAGTTGGATATACCAATAATGGCTTTTTTATAGTATCAGAGCATCCATATTTGTTAAATGAGATCAATGTATTATAGTATTGCCCAATAGTATCAAAAATAACTTTTAATAAATCATTATTGTTGGATATTTGACCATTCCCAAATATCCATTGGTAACCATCTGCTTCTGTAGAATTGTTTTTAAATATTACATTTAGAGGTATGTAACAGGAACTATCAAACCTAACAGTAAAATCAGATTTAGGCGTTGGATAGACATAAATATGTGCATAAGAAGTATCCTTACATCCATTATTAAATTCAGAAATCAAACTGACATCATATTCTCCTTTTTTTAAATATTCAGTAATAGGATTTATTAATGTAGATGAATTCCCATTACCAAAATTCCACAAATGATAACTTCCTGAATCTCCTGTGAATCTTATTATCAATGGAATGCACCCGCTTATTTTATCGGTATTTATTGATGATATTGGTGTTGGTTTTATATAAATAGTTTTAGTAATTGACCCGGGACAATTATTATTGGCTGAGGTTCCATATAAAATAACATTTTTATTCCCTGATTTCAAATAGTTATGTATTGGATTAATTATTTCAGAAAAGGTACTATCTCCAAAATCCCATTTAAATGATGATAATTTTGATTTTGAAATATTAAAAAATGAACTCGGCTCATTTACACAAATACTATCTTTTTTATAAGAAAAGTCGAGTAATGGAGGTGGTTTTACTGATATCGTTGTTGAAGCGGAATCATAACCACAGGAATCATTAACAACTAAAGTAACTTGATAATTACCGGATTTGGTAAAAGTATGAACAGGTGAAATGTCAAAACTTGGAGATGTTTGATCTCCAAAATTCCATAATACGTTTATATAACCTTTTGAATCATTCTTAAATTTAACTGTTAATGGTTGACAACCGGTACTTGTATCAGGTTCAAAGAATGCATCAACTTGTCGTGGATAAACAGTAATATTTTTTGAAACGGTATCTACCCCGCATTCATTTGCGGCAACGAGAATTATATGAAATATCATGTAATCATCACCATCGACATAATATGTATGTTTGATTGGGTGAAATGTTGAATATTTAGTAGTTTTTAATGAAGGGGTTCCATCTCCCCATACCCATAAGAAAGTATCAGGGTTACCATAAGATAAATTATTCGTAAATTCAAATGTTACAGGACTACAACTCCATTTTTTATCAATACCTAATACAATAACAGGTATAGGTTTTACTTTAACACTATCATAATAATTGCTACTACCACATATATTTGTTACATTCAATTTTATATAATAGGTTGTGTCATTTCTACCCTGCTGATAAATAGATTTAATAGAATCTTTTTGGTTACTGTTTTCACTATTTCCCATATCCCAATTGTAATTTAAATTATATCCCTTGGATCTGTCAAATAACTCTATTTGTAGTGGTCCGCATCCCGAATCAAGACTTTTTACAAAATTTGCTTCAGGTGGTTTGATTACATGAATTTTATTTATAATCGAGTCTATACAACCATATTTATTTTTCGCTGTTAACTTAATATTAAAATAGCCATCATTATCAAAATATATTACAGGATTACTTTGGGTTGATGTTTTGCCATTACCAAAATTCCAATAATAAGATACGGCATCTTTAGAAATATTACTTATCTTGATTGTATCATTCATACAAACTAAAGTATCATGCATGAAATCAGGTTTTGGCAAACCGTAAACAATAACTTCTTTTATTGTATCTGATGAACATTTATTTGTATCTATTACACTTAATTTGACATTGAAAATGCCACCATTATCATATTTATG
>JAUZOY010000079.1 GCA_030706235.1 Bacteroidota bacterium
CATTTATAAACGACTCATTAAATTTATCCGCATTTTGTTTGGAAGAGTGCATTAATTTTTTATTTTTTACAGATTTTTCCCCTGCTCTTACCTTTATGGAATCTGCATTTAATTTAAAGAAATAAAGCGTAAGAGCAAAAACAGAAAACCCGAGAATTGATCTTGAGATATCGAATAAAGCTTCTGCTTTATTGATAGCCCAGGAAACAGATAAAATTTTAATAAAAATGTAAATCAAATATGAGGATAAAATCAAGCCTGGTTTTATATAATTAAAACCAGGCTTAAGACTTATCATACCAATAATTACAGTTACAGATACCGCTAAACAAATAAATCTCGGAACTAATGTATAATCAAGCAATTCTGTCGAGAATAATAATATAGATGTAAATATTCCTAACAAATATATTATTCTCATCATAATTCAGTTTACTTTGTTATAATCAGTTTTTTAACTATATTACCTGAATTATTATTTAAAATTAAATAATATATACCTGTTTCTACATTGTTAAGATTAACCGACATAATATGATTTGAACTAAAATTAATTTTTTGTTGTTCAAAGACAGTATTTCCAATCAAATCAACTATTTTCAACGACCCGTAAATATTTTCCGATGTATTAATTATTATATTAAATTCTCCTTTATTTGGATTAGGTGAAAGTGTAATTGATTTTTCATACTTATTATCTTTTACTTCAATACCTGTATAGCCAACCATAACAACAACTTCTGCTGTTGCGCTGCATGTACCGGTAGTTCCTGTTACAGAATAAGATGTAGTTGTTGTTGGGGTTACAGTTATTGATGCTGTAGTTCCACCTGTACTCCATAAATAATTATCAGCACCTGTAGCTGTTAAATTTACACTGCTTGAACCATTAGTTGTAACATCCGAACCAGCATTTATTGTTATGTTACAACCAACCGGATTGATAATAAAGCCTAAATTCTTTGTAATTGTTTCATAACCATCATTAACTATTAAATCCCAGAAACTGGTCACAGCATCAGACGGTATTTGTAGTGAAGCATTCAAAACAGAGTCATTAAGAACCTGAATATTAGTAAAATTAATCGAGCTATTAGACTTGCCGCTATTAGTTAAATATGCAGAAGTTCCTCCTCCCAGCTGAAAATGTGTATTTTTCCCTTTTATCGTTACACTGATTGTTTCACCGGTAACGCCATTTGCCGGATAAACTTCGTCAATATATGGAGCTTTTAAGGTTATAACCCTGAACAATGATTTACTAACCAAACCATACATTGAATTATTAACCCATACATCATATAGAGCAATCGGAGTATAAGGTGGAATCGTCATATTTATTAACAACTGATTATCATTTACAACCGTTAAATTATTAACAATAATATTATTAGTTGTATTGCTTCCCTGCACATATCCAATACCAAAAGTATTACTACCCTGCAAAAAATGATTGTTTATTCCTGAAACAGTAACATCCAATGTTTGCCCTTGCCTGCCAAAATCAGAATTAATAGAGGTTAATGCTGCCTGATTAAGTGTAATTGTGAAACCTGAATATTTAAATAATAATCCATCTGCTGAATTTTTTACCCAAACATCATAAATTCCCTGCGGAGTAGTATTTGGTACAGTTATATTAACTATTAGTTGCTGATCATTATAGGAAATTATTTGGTTAACTGTAACTTTGTTTATTGTACTACTTCCCTGCACATAACCTATACCAAATGTATTGCTTCCCTGTTGGAAATGAGTATTTGATCCTGAAACAGTTACATTCAATGTCTGTCCCTGAATAGACTGATTAGGTGATATTGATGTAATTTGCTGAGCATTTACATATATAAAGCTCTGAATAAATAAAATAACTATTAAAAATGGTCTATTTTTTTTCATAATTTAATATTTTATGTTAATATTTATTTTGTAAAGGTACATAATTTTAATCAAATGAAATCTAAAATAAATTTTATATATTTTAATATACACACGTATTATTTTATCACAATCTAAAATAAACAGTGATATATCTACAATTTCTTGCCATTTAAAAATAATTTTATACCTTTGTCCTGATTTTAAAAAAAAGATATGTATTGGATTTATTCAAAATATACTAAAGAAAATAATTTTTATGGAAAATCAACTCCCATAGAGTTGATCAAAAAGTATGGAAGTCCTCTTTATGTGTACAATGAAAAAATTTTACGTAACAGATGCAAAGAGATGAAGAATCTTGTTTCATATCCGCATTTTATCGTAAATTATTCGGCAAAGGCAAACAGTAATCTCAAATTTCTTAAAATTATAAAGAACGAAGGATTACATGTAGATGCAATGTCCCCGGGTGAAATTTTTATTGAACTTAAAGCAGGGTTCACCCCTAAAATGATTTTTTATATCAGTAATAATGTAAGCGCAGATGAAATGAAATTTGCGATTGATGCAGGAGTAAATATAAGTATTGATTCAATTTCACAACTTGAACTCTATGGAAAAATTAATAGTGGAGGTAAAGTAGCATTGCGATTCAATCCGGGAATCGGAGCAGGCCATAACGCAAAAGTTGTAACGGGAGGAAAAAAAACTAAGTTCGGAATAGATACTGCTTTTATCCCAAAAGTCAAAAGTCTTCTAAATCAATATAATCTCAAACTCATTGGAATAAATCAACATATAGGTTCATTGTTTATGGATAGCACTCCATATATTGAAAGCGTAAAAAATATTCTTTCAGTAGCAGAACAATTTGAAGATCTGGAATTTATTGATTTCGGAGGAGGATTTGGTATCCCATATTACAAACAGGACTATGAAGTTAGATTGAACATAAAAGCACTTGGAGAAGAATTAAATGAAATAATGCATTCCTGGGCTAATAATTACGGGAAATGGGTTACATTCAAGGTAGAGCCAGGAAGATATATTTCTGCAGAATGTGGTGTTTTGCTTGGAACTGTAAATGCTATTAAAACAAATAGCAAAACCAGATATGTAGGTACAGACATAGGATTTAATGTGATCGAAAGGCCTGTTTTATACGAAAGCCATCATGATATTGAAATTTATAGAGAATCTGAAAAAGCTTCAGATAAAATTGAAGAAGTTAATCTTGTCGGAAATATTTGTGAAAGTGGAGATATTATTGCAAAAGGACGTTTTCTGCCTGAGATTTTCGAAGATGATATTATTGGTATCCTTGATGCAGGAGCATATGGACATGTAATGAGTTCAAATTACAATAGCAGACTCCGCCCGGCTGAAGTCTTTATTGATATGGATGGTAATGATATTCTGACCAGAAGACGGGATACTCTTGATGACTTATTAAAAGTATACAAGATTAATTGATAATAGATTGAAAAAAATGTTTAATTAAACAAAATAGATGTTAACAGTAGAGAAAATAGGTGGAAGTTCAATGTCGCGTTTTCAGGACGTGCTGAACAATATAATTAAGGGTAATCGCACAGAAAATGAAATGTATAACAGAATATTTGTTGTATCTGCTTATAATAACGTTACTAATTGGTTACTAGAAGATAAAAAGACTAAAGAACCAGGTATATATTCAAAATTCGTTGAACATTCATTCTATAAGACTTTTATTGACAAATTACTGATTAAACTGCTTGAAATAAATAAAACATTTGAAAATATAAGACTGGATCAAATGGAGGCAAAAATATTTATTTCAAACAGAATAAAACAAACAATTAATTATCTGGACAGTATGGCAGAAGTTCTTGCAACCGGTTATGTTGACAGAAATAATATTTTGCTGGCTGTAAGAGAAATACTTGCTTCAGTAGGAGAAGCACACTCAGCTTTTAATTCAGTAAATATTCTTTTGAATAATAATATAAATGCTACATTTGTTGATCTCTGTGGATTCAATGATTCTGAGGCACTTACGATTGATGATAGAATAAAAAAATCACTTAAAAATATTGATTTTTCTGATACAATAACTGTTGTAACAGGATATGCCAAAGGAACCGAAGGTATCATGCGGGAATTCGACAGAGGTTACAGTGAAGTAACATTCAGTAAAATAGCCGTTGCAGTAAGTGCGGAAGAAGCTATTATACACAAAGAATACCATTTATCATCTGCAGACCCTATGATTGTAGGAAAAGAATATGCAGTTCCGGTAGGTAAAACCAATTATGACGTAGCTGACCAGCTTGCTGATATAGGAATGGAAGCTATACACCCCAAAGCTTCTAAGCCGCTTGAAAAAGCGGGGATCAATCTGAGAATAAAAAATACTTTTGAACCATTTCATGAAGGAACACTTATATCCAAAACACATTTTCAGACAACACCCAAGGTTGAAGTAATTGCAGGAACAGATAAAGTAGTTGTAGTCGAAATTCAGGATACATCAATGGTAGGAGAAACAGGTTTTGATTATGGAATAATGCAGATATTTTCAAAATATAACATAAGCTATATAGTAAAATCAACAGCAGCTAACAGTATTTCTATAGTAATATGGGAGAGCAAACTCAGCAATGAACTTATAATTGATCTTAGAGCAAAATATGAGGCAATTTCGGTAAAATATGCTGCTCTTGTCTGCCTGATAGGTTCTAATATGAAAATGCCATCTATTATAGCAACAGCTGCAACAACTTTAGCTGAAAATGAAATAAATATTGACGCAATATCAATGTCACTTAAACAGGTTAATATTCAATTTATAATTGAAAGAGAGCATTATAGAAATGCGATAATATTGCTAAACAGAAAATTTTTCAAAGTACAATGATGGAATAAAAATTCTAATATTTATAATTCAGGTATATTCTATATTTTCAATTAAATACCATTTACTATTCCCAGCCATTCTAATAAAAACAGCAAAGAACAAAATAAAATATCTTATATAATGCAAATAATTTTGTTTAGTTTTGCAAACAATCAAATTATGATACTAACACATTATTATTAATATTTTATATTTCATTTATAATTACAAGAATGGCTTTATGAGAAAAGTTTTATTGTTAATTTCTTTTATTTCAATCATTTTATATTCATATTCTCAGGATATAATAAATAAAAAAAACGGAGAAATAATAAATTGTAAGATCAATAAAATTGACAGCGCAAATATATATTTTAAAATAAAACAAAACGGGAATGACATAAGCCTTATTATAGATAGAAAAGAAATATTATATTATAAATATAATGCTACTAAAACCGGAATAAATGGGGATACAAAAGTCTCTGAACAAAATTTAAATACGTGTCTCACTATAGGCTTACTTCAGGGAGGTGGATCACTAATTGGTGCTGATTTTGAAATTTTATTGAGTAAGTCAGTAGGAATACAGGTTGGAGCAGGAATTATTGGTTTTGGAGGCGGATTAGATTTTCATTATAGCCCCAAAATTAGGAGTACATTTTTTTCATTTCAATACTGGCATCAGGGATTTGGAGATTCATATGCACAAAGTGCTGTTGGACCTGCATTAGTTTTCAGAGGGGAAAAATGGTTTACCGGACAGATTGGTGTAGGTTACATAGTTGATAGAGGGGACGCATTACCTGAAAAATATAAAGATCTGCCGGTTATGTTAACATATTCTATAGGAGCATATATTCCATTTTCGACAAAGTAAGATACACCCTTCAGACCATTTTAAAACAAGACAGGGAAACAAATAAATTAGAATAATACACTTATATTATTCTCTTATATTAACCCAACTTGAGCAATAAACTTCATAGGTACCAATAACCATTGATTCATATTCAGAATTAATATTTTATAATAAATTGATAATCTGGAACAGGACGATTAAATTTAATTTATTGTCCCCTATCTATTGTTTCGATAACTTTTTTCCTGCAAAGTTATACTTTTTGTTTTAATCGCTCCCCAACTTTTGACGTTAACCCAAATTAACCTGCCCGTCCTGAAAGTCTTGCATGTCCTGCTCGTCTTGATATCTGATTATTGTTTTATACCAACAGATCGAATTTTTCTCTGGGAAGGGTAAGCCAAGGAAAGTGCCATTCTTTTTTGTTGAAAATTTAGTCGGTTAGTAGTGATAGAAAATCTTAATTAACAGTTTATTCAACCAAAGCTAACATTTTGCATTATATTGCTTTAACCAATCAATTTTTAAGCATAAAAAAGAATAAATATATCTATCCTGATAATATTTTTTACTTTTGTATAATTCATAGTAATATAAGAATGTTAAGAAGGATAATTATAATATTTCTGTTTTGTCTTTATTTGATTGAAGGAAGGACTCAAACCCTTGATAATTTCATAAAAAGCGGGCTTCAGAATAGTCCGTTATTGAAAGACTATCAAAATCAGATAAGTTCATTCAGCATTGACAGTCTGATGATAAAAGCAAGCCAAAAACCTCAGATCAACGGTAATGCACAGGCACTTTATTCACCTTCCTATAATAATTTCGGATATGATGAAGCAATTACAAATGGAGGAAATTATTCAGCTCTTGCAGGAATCTCACAACCATTTCTAAACAGAAAAACTCTTGAAAATAAATATGATAATACAAGGATACAAAAACTTTCAGTAGGCAATACCTTGAAAATATCCGTAAATGATCTGAAAAGATTAATTACAAATCAGTACATTACAGCCTATTCAGATTACAGTGACCTGTCTTTCAATAATTCTTTCTTAAAGCTAATGCATGATGAAGATGGCATCCTGAAACAGTTAGTTGAAAATGGATTATACAAACAGACAGATTATTTATCATTCCTCATTGAGACTCAAAGCCAGGAGATGCTTGTTAAACAACTTAATACTCAATTAAAAAAAGAAATAAATTTACTAAATCAGATTTGTGGTATAGCAGATTCCGGCAATTATGAAATTAATTATCCTGAGTTAACAAAACAACTCCCGGCTAATCCTCAGTCCTCACCTTTGTTTATGCAATTTAAAATTGACAGCCTGAAAATAACTAATCAGAAAAATGCAGTAGATATCAGATATAAGCCAAAATTTAACTGGATTGCAGATGCCGGATTACTCAGCAGTACTCCTGAAAATCTTTACCGCCATTTCGGATATAGTGCGGGTATTAATTTCAGCATGTCAATTTATGATGGAGAACAAAGAAAACTGGATTACCAAAAACTAAGTATTTTGGAAAACACAAGAAATAACTATGAAATTTTCTTTAAAAGACAGTACAATCAGCAACTTAAACAAATGAACGAAGAACTAAATTCTATCAGTGAGATGAGAGTACAGCTTAACAAACAATTAAAAACAGCTGAAAATCTGATTGCTATTGAAAAAGCAGAAATGAACACCGGAAATATCAGCATAACTGATTATATCAATGCAAAGAAAAACTATATTAATATTAACAGAAGCCTGAATCAAATCAAAATCAGAGAACTTCAGATTATTAACGACTGGAATTATCTAATGCAAAAATAAAAAAAAGTAATATATTATTGTAGTTTTAATACTGACAATCAGTATAGCAAATACTCAAACTATACAGGCAAGTGATTATAGTACCAAAGAATATATTAAAAAGTGATGGTACTGTTAAAAAAAATAACTATACAACGATTGTTAAATAAAAAAATATGGGAAATAGAAGATGTAGATACCCTTTTTCCCCTTATTTTTATCAATTCCTCCTGACTTAAACTACATGATATATTATAGAGAACCTATATTATTTGCCATCAAGAAAAATAATAATTATTAATATCTAATAAATTATTTGTACCTTTGAGAAATGATAAAGATTTACAAAATATTATTTTACCTACAAAATAAGTAAAGATAATCGTCTTATGTAATAGAACAAAATAAATCCGGAAATAAATATTAATCAAATAAATTTGATGATTATGAAAAAACTAAAATCACTGCTTATAGTTACATTATTGATTTTCATAGTTAGAGTTGTTAATGGGATAACACCTCCTAATGATAAATGTAGTAATTCGGAAATAATTAAAATTAGTAAGAGTGGTTTTGGTCTGGGAGTTTTCAGGAGTAAAGCAGTATTAATGAAGGATGCAACAACAGATCCGGGAGAATTTTTTGAAAGCACTTTATCAAATTATGGATTAAATCAAAAGAGTATATGGTTTAAATTTACATTACCGACAGCGAGAAGTGTAAATATTACTTTGAAACAATACGGAAATAATATATCAGTATATTCAGCAGGGTTTGCTGTATATTATTCTGATGATTGTAATATGAATAATGATAAATTGTACAAGGCAAAAATAACTCCCATTAATATGATAAGTAGTTCGTTCAATCCAAATTTAATGACTGGTACATATTATATACAGGTAGGGGCAAACAATAGCGTGAATGATTCATTGTATATTGAATTAAATATAAATAAGCCTGATGCAATGAATCAATATGATCTATCCAAAGATGCATATGACTTTGGTATCGTTCCTGATTTAGGTAAAAAACAAATGAATTTTGAAGTAGGTGGTCAGACAATAGATGATTCTACAGAAGTTTGCTCGGATGTATTAGGGTATAATTACAGGGATTTTACAGGTTCAGCCTGGTTTAAATTTGAAACAAATAATCTCCCCGGGTTTTTAAGTGTAGGAATAGGCAGCACAGAATTTAACAGTCCTTATTCAAGCAGCAATCCTATTATCTTTGGGTACAGGATATATAAAGGAGATATTACAAAAAATGGTGCAAATGGAGTATCTTTATTTAAAGATTGTAATAAACTTATTCAATATAATTCTAATTTAACAGGATTTGGATTTGATTGTGGAGAATTGGATTCAAATACCATCTATTCTGTACAGGTTTTCATTCATAAAGCATTTTCCGGAAATGTAATGATTGAGATTAACAATTACAGAATTAAGTCGGAATTTCCCAATATTAAAAGTATGATTGGTAAAGGAGAGCATATATTAAATCATAATAATTGTTCTGATTCGACAAAAATAATTGATGGATTTGGCTGTAATTCAATGTTACAAAACAATGCAGACAGTGTTTTAATACCAACAGTATTTGAGAATAATGGCAGAACGTATGATATGAATTTCTGGAAAATAATAAAAATAGAAAATGATGCTAATATAACAATGAGTATACCAAATCACGGCTTAGGAGTATATGTTAAAATATTTAATGGTGATGTAAGAAAGGGGAAATGTGATATTTTGTTAGAAGGAAACGATTTTGATTATCCTAAAATATTTAACTGCATGCATGCAGGAATTTATAGCATTCAAGTCTTAGGAACTAAGAAATTATATAATTATACTGAGATAGGTGATAATAATGAATCTAATTTCGGGAAAAAATATGATATAATTTTTTTAGTATGCGATAAAAAAAGCATAAATAATTTTTCATTAAAAGACAGTTTATCTATCGAGAAAATCAATATGAATAATTCCCTGATTGACAAGAATCTATATTATACGACGTCTGATACAATAGGATGCAGAGGAACAGTTTTTCCGGGAAAATTACAGGGAACCACTACCAATAAGATAATATACAGAACTTTCAGGCTTGATAGTTCAGGCCTGATCAGATTATTTGATTTAAGTCCGTATTTTGATTATGCAATTTATAAGGGTGACGCATTGGATATGGCAAAAAAGCAAAATAAATGGAATGAAGGCGATACGTTAAGCGAAATGGAAAAGATTAAGGAAATGTTTTCAACAAATAATCAAGATTACTATATGGGTTGTTTAAGTGCAGGAATTTATACAATTGCCTCAATATCTAAAACTTCCTGTAGCACTTATACTGAATCTCCAATTATAATATATAATAAAACCGGTATAACTTATAGTGACAGCCTGCATCCGGGAAATCTTGGAGATATTAACAAAACAATGATCTGGGGTGATACAGTGAGCAAAAATATTTTTTCATGTGATGAAAACTTCAAAGTAATTGACGGGCATAGTTGTATTGATAAATCACTGATGTTATACAGAGAATTTTATATCAGTGATTCCAAAAATATAATGATTCAATCTAGTCATAAATTCAACTTATTCAATGGTAAAGTATCTGAGGTAGGAGCAAGCGGATTGAAGTTTGAAGGAAACGGATGTGACAAAATATGGAACAAAGATAGTTGCTATAAACTTAGTATAGGTTGGCATACAATTGTATCATACGGAGACCCGAAATATGATGCCGGTACTGTTAACTTTTTTGTATTTATCTGCGATACTATGACTCAGTTTGGCAATCCTGCCATGCCTGACTTTCTTGACATTAACATTCCTGATGACTCTAACGTAGATTTTCCGGGACAATACAGTGAATTCTATATGAAATGGGAAACTTTCCCTTGCGATACTAATATGGGTTCTTGTCATTGTAGTTTGAATGGAGAGGAGTATAAATTTTGTGGAAAACCCGGATACAGGATTTCATTTTTTATGTTTAAATTGTATAACCCTTCTTATTTAGAAATTCGCGATCTGGGCAAACCTTTAATTACTGAATTATTCCCTGTCGATATAAGAACCGTAACAAAATTCAGCGATATTGGTATACCTGTACAACCTTGCATTGAACCTGAACCGAATCTTCCATTGCAATTCTGTAATTTACAACCAGGTTACTATACTTTTGTCGTAACAGGCCCGGAAGGAATTAAATTCAGACCAAAACTAATTATACGAAATATGAAAATTACAAAGCATGATGCAGCAATTAATTCATATGATTTCGGCAGAATAAAAGGAGATGGTATAAATTATACAGGGAAGGAAGGAGATGTTCCCAACGGGAAATACAATGTTCCCAGTACAGATTTCTTTAGTTGTACTGCCGGTGCATATAGAAGTGATCCGGGATTTAATGAAGTAAAACCCTTATGCAATGCTGCCAAAGATTATCTATTCAATGAAGTGAGTATTCCCTACCCTACTCCGCCAAATTATGCTATTAATGCCAATGACTCGAATAATATGACAATACCGAGACGAAATATATGGTATACATTTACTTCAATTGGCTCAGGAAAAATTACAGTAACTGTTAAAAATAAATATAATAGCAGAGACACAACAAGTTTTCCGTTTTCAGTATATTCAAGTGACGAGGATGGAAACAAAAGCTTTAATCAATTGAATAATGAAGGGAAAGTGGATTCTACAATAAATCAGGGTCTAAAGTTTATTTGCAATAATTCTCTTACATATGTTACAGATTCGGGTATAGTTTGTGGTAAAAACAGTGATACTGCCAGTTTTTGGATTGGACAATGTGATAACCTAAAAGCAAAACGATATTACGTAATAGTTGAAATGATTGATGGATGGGGCGCAAGTGCAAGATGTGATGTTGGAATACAATTTGACACTATACATCATTTTAATTTAAATTATGATTATTACAGTAATGCGAATATAATAAATGGCAAAAATGAGATCACTGAACCATATACAAAAGTTAAACTTGATACAGGAGTGTATGTAGGTGCAAAAGGTTGTTTTGCCTGTGCAACAAGAAGCCCTTACGATCAGGACACCTGTGGAACAAAAACATTATGGTATAAATTTGAAGCATTAAACCATACAATATTCAGAATAAATTATGATATTCCAGAAACGCAAATCACAGATTTTAAAAACAATGATGTAATGTTATTTAAAGAAACATTACCGGGAGATTCGACAATAAACGGTCTTAAGAATATAAGTCTGACACCGGTAAATGCACTTAGTAAACCATGGGGTGAATGCTTTATTGACTCCGGTGTTTATTATATAATGTTTACAGGTTGTAACTTTATAAAGGAATCTGTCATTCCAAGAATCTGGTTAATAAACAATCCGGGTGATTACTGTACGAATGCAGTTTTATTAAATTCTACTAATATTGGCTCAGTAAGTAATAGTCTTAATATAGAAGGACATACAATAGGTGAAGGTTATGGAGAAGATGGAAGCAATATGAGTTGTTTGTCAGGTCCTGATGGATATAAATCATCATGGTTCAATTTACACCTTGACATGAAAGATAAGGTTAATTTAACATTTAAATTAGAAGAAAATACCAATGCTTTATCAAATGAAATCAGGTACAGGGTTTTTTATGGAAACTGCAAATCTCTGACACCAGGACAATGCAG
>JAUZOY010000008.1 GCA_030706235.1 Bacteroidota bacterium
ATAATAAATTCTTTGTCATTAATCAACTCACCTACGTTAAACTCCGGTCTTCTACAGTTTACTTCACCTATATCAATAAAATTCACTCCTGCAGACAAACTACACTCAACAGCTTTTCTTAACTCTACTTTATTATCAACCAATCCATATCCGCTTCGATTTATATTAAATCTTGGTACAACAGACAAATCCTTCCAAAAAAAGGCACTTATACCAATACGTGAAACAATAAGATCTGATTTACCTAATCTTATATATCTTTCATTCATTTAATAAAAAGTAGAATTTAGTATAATATTTCATTCTACAAATCTACAAAATTAAATTAAAATAAAATTAAATATTTGTATATTTTTTACACTATTGAAAAATAATTTATAAGATTATTTGCATTTTAAACTATTTTTTAACTATGACATAATGTTCCACAAATTTGATAATAAAAAACAAAAAAAGCTCCTTAAACATCAAATATAAATATTAATGTTTATGATCGGAGCTATAAAATAATATTAATTAAGTCAGAGTAAGAATATAATCAGTTATGCATTATTTCTTATTCTTAGAACCACTTAAACTTTTTTAATTCTTAGAAATTAAACATTTCTGCCCAATCAAGAATCTTTTGCAGAGCTTCATTTTTAACATAATAGCATTTGTTTCTGCCTACAT
This sequence comes from Bacteroidota bacterium, assembly GCA_030706235.1. GTDB lineage: Bacteria > Bacteroidota > Bacteroidia > Bacteroidales > GWE2-29-8 > JAUZOY01. Next base: position 673 of record JAUZOY010000008.1, read on the forward strand.
GCCTGAAGCCAACTATTCCCTTATCTTTTAAAATTTGTAAATGATGAGAAACAATTGGTTGGTCTATTTTTAGTTTTCTATGTAAATCATTAACACTTAAACCGTTTTCTTCGGAATCCAACGCATCTAAAATAATTATCCTGTTTGGATTTGAAATTGAATTAAACTTTTCAGCTAATTCATTTGCACGCTCATAATCAATTTTAATATTACTCATGGTATAACGTTTTTATAATTAATTCTTTATTCTTCTTTGAAATTCAGACTTTCTGCAAAATCCAACATTTTTTTAAGCTCTTTTGTCTTTAAATAATAAAGTTTATATCTGCCTTTTCTACAAGAGCCTACTATTCCATTATCTTTAAGAATTTGTAAATGAAGAGAAGCCACTCCCTGATCAATTTTCAGAATTGTATATATATCTGTAACACTAAGCTTTTTCCCTGCCGGAGAAAGCATCTCAATTATCATTATTCTAATTGCATGTCCTATTGCATGTAACTTATCAGCATAATAATGGCACTTTTCAACATCAATATCTATATTTTCCATTTAAAATTAATTAAATATTTATGCTATTATTAAAATAATTTATTTTAAAATAATGTTTAATAATTATTAATATTAATTTTTTATTTTTTAATTTTAATAAATTAATAAATTGATTATTTGTTTGCAAATTTATATGTTTATTTTATATCAACAATAGGTTTATATGCCCAAAAATTTAAATTATTAAAATTAAATGCATTTTTTTATATAATAAATTATAATACAGATGAATAATAAAATTTTTATATAGAAATATTAATAAAATATTTATCATTACAATATGATATAAATACTTTTAAAATTACTATAATTTTTTAATAATCAATTTAAATGCTCTTGAATTAAAAATGATTAATGACATTAACAAACATTTTAGTGATTAATATATTTTTTCTATAATCATATACATGGAAATAATATCATACTATTTACACGTTCTATTAATTTTAAGTCAATGCCTTTAAAAAAAAAATATTTTTATTTGATATTTTTTTAATAGCTTTGCATTGTAAATCTTGTTCGGATAATTTTTAAAATAATATTATCCGTTTATTCTGAGATAAAAGATTAACACCTTGTTAATCTTTTATGTAATGTTCTTAAATTTATTTGTTAATTTTTATAATTTTGTTAATTAAAAATTAATAATAATCAGTCATAGTGGATTAATTGTTTTTAATAAATTTTACTTAATTAGATAATTTGCAAATAGAATTTAAGTTTTTGTATTTTTATTAACCAAAAAAGTAAATAATATATTTACGCAAAATAAAATGGAAAATTTAGAAAACAATGCTAGAAATCAGGAAGAAAATCCTGTTTATTCTCAAGTTGATGGATTATCATCACAGTCTATTGAAAATACAGTTTTCTCCAATAACGATTCAAAGAATTCAGAACCGAATGATTTCACCGACAAGGAAACACAGCTTTCTTTTTCTTCAATTGATTCAGATTCAATTGAAACAACTAAAATTGATGTTTTAAAAGACATAGAAGAAATAGTTTTACCGACATTTCCTTCTGAATTAACCGAAGAAGTAAATAATAACATTGTTAGTAAACTATCGTCAGAAAATTACACAGAAGAAAATAAAAATGATTCTACAGATTCTCCGGTCAAAGAAGTTAAAGATTTTGATATAAAAGAAGTTTCAGAATCGGAAAATCAAGAATCTGAAAAACAGGTTGAAGAAAAAAAATCAGAAGGAAATAGTTCATTACACGAATCAGGTAATAAAGAAACTGTTGTTTCAGAAAATGAAATTAATGAAAAACCTCAAACTGAAAATATAACTATTACAACTGAATCAGTTCAAGAAGAAGAAAATGACCTGGGAGAGCATTACAATAAATTTTCCAAAGAAGAACTTGTAAATGAAATCGAATCTTTGGTTGAAAAAGCCGATTTGAATAAAACTAAAGTCAGCTATATAAAAGTTGCTTTCTATAAATTATTGAAATCAGAAAAAAACGATTCTTTAATTAAATTTCTTGAGTCTGGTGGCAAAAAAGAAGATTATTCAGAAAAAGAAGACCCACATGAAGAAAGATTCAAAAAAGCTTTTAACATATATAAAGAAAAGAAAGCTAAATACGATGAAGAGCTTGAAAAACAAAAAATCCAGAATCTCCAGATAAAAAGAGGAATTATTGATGAGCTGAAAAAATTAGTAACAGGAGATGAAACCATAAAGAAAACTTATGATGAATTTAAAGCATTACAGCAAAAATGGAAAGAATGCGGTCCTGTACCACAAAACGAAATTAACGATTTGTGGCAAAGTTATCATCATTGCGTTGAACAATTTTTTGACTTTGTTAAAATAAACAAAGAACTGAAAGATCTTGACCTGAAAAAAAATCTTGAAAGTAAAATCAAACTTTGTGAAAAAATAGAAGAACTTCTTATTGAAAAATCCATCAATAAATCTTTTAAACAACTTCAGGAATATAAAGAAGACTGGAGAGAAATCGGACCTGTTCCTTCAGATAAAAATGATGAAATATGGGAACGATTCAGATCAGCTATTGATAAACTCAATGAAAAAAGACTTGAACATTACAACAAGATCAGAGATGAACAGGTAAATAATTATAATGCCAAAACAGCTCTTTGTGAAAAAGTAGAACAAATAGCCGACATGACATATGAATCGCAGAAAGTATGGAATGAAAAGACCAATGAAGTAAATGAGATTCAGAAGATGTGGAAGACTATAGGTTTTGCACCCAAGAAAGTAAATGATGAGATTTGGGAAAGATTCAAATCCTCATTAGATAAATTCTATAATACCAGAGAAGAATTCTTTAAGAAACAAAAAGAAGAACAGGTTAATAATATGAACCTAAAAATCGCTCTCTGTGTGCAGGCTGAAGCGATTGTTAACAATACCAATTGGAAAGAAGCTACCAATGACTTGATTAACCTTCAGAAAGAATGGAAAAAAATCGGGCCTGTAAATCCACGACAAACCGAAAAATTATGGAAAAGATTCAGACATGCCTGTGATGAATTTTTCGATAATAAAGCTAAATATTATGAAAATATCGACCAGATACAGATCGAAAACCTTCAGAAAAAGCAGGCAATAGTTATAGCATTGGAAGAACTAGTTGCTGGAGATGAACACAATCTTAACTTTGAAGAAATTAAAAACTATCAAAGAGAATGGATGGAAATCGGACATGTTCCTTTGAAAGAAAAAGATAAGATTCAAAATGAATTCAAGTCGACAATTGACAAATTATGGGTAAAACTGAAAGTAAATTCTGTTGAAGTTTCAAATATGGGTTTCAGATCCAAATTTGAAAACATTAAAAATGCCCCGAATGCCAATAAAGTCATTGGAAATGAAAGGAATTTTATCCAGAATAAAATAAATAGTCTAAAGAGCGATATTCAACTCTGGGAAAACAATATTGGTTTCTTTGCACATTCAGCAAAAGCTGATGAATTAAAGAAAGACTTTGAATTGAAAATAAAACAAGCTAAGGAAGAACTGTTAAAACTTGAAGACAAACTTAAATTTCTGTCTCAATTGTAGAAAATGATTAATTATATTAATATTGTAAACAATGGGATTATTCCTTTTGGCGAAATCCCAGTTTTACAATATGATGATTTTGTTAGCCTTAACCTTGATTTTTTAAAAAATGAATCCAATCATTGTGTAATCTATTATGGATTACCAGTTAAAGATAACATTCAATTAATAAGTTGTATAGCAGATGATTTTGATCATAATATCAAAGTATTTTCATCTATAATTAAAAGAGATGATAGTTTAATATCTTTATCATCAGAAAATCTTGCATTTGAAAAATTTGAAAGAGAAATCTCCGAAAATTTTGGAATAGTATTTTATAAACATCCCAGACCTGAACCAATCAGATATTCAATAGATATGTTTGACAAAAGCAAATCTATTGAAAATTACCGATTTTATGATATAAATAGTGAACAATTACATGAAGTAGGTGTTGGTCCGGTTCATGCAGGAATTATCGAACCAGGTTATTTTCGTTTTATTTGCAATGGAGAAAAAATTCTTCATCTGGAAATACAACTTGGCTATCAACACAGGGGAGTTGAAAAATTATTTATTGACAAAAAGAATATTAATCAGTTAACAATTCTTTCTGAATCAATTGCCGGTGATAGTGTTGCAGGACATTCAACCTCTTTTATTAATCTTCATGAAGTCTTAAGTGGTTATACCAGACCTGAAGGATTGAATTTCGTAAGAACTATAGCTCAGGAAATTGAAAGAATAGCCTTAAATACAGGAAACCTTAGTAATTTATCTGTAGATATTGCATATCAATTAGGTAATGCTGTTCTTAGCAGACTTCGTACTCCTATAATAAATTTCTTTCAGGAATGGTGTGGAAACAGAACAGGCAGAGGGCTTATAAGAGAAGCTGATAACTACTTTCCATTTAATGAAGTTCTAAAAAATAAATTATTATTGATTCTTACTGATTATGAAAAGGATTTCAAGGATATTTGTGAAAATTTGTTTCATCTGCCAAGTGCACTGTCAAGATTTGAAAAAACTGGCATAATAACAGTTGAACAATCTCTTTCTTCAGGATTCGTAGGAACTACTGCAAGAGTAACCGGATTAAAAAGGGATATAAGAAGTTCCCATCCATATAATTATTACAAAAATATTGAACATCAGCCTGTCATTAAACGACATGGAGATGTATACTCAAGAGCAAGAATCAGAAGGGACGAGACTCTTCAATCAATTGAATATATAAGGAATATGTTGGAAAATGTACCTGATACCAATATTCATGATAAGATTGCAAATAAATTATATCCTAATATGTTTGGTATATCTCTTACAGAAGACTGGAGAGGCGAAATATGCCATACAGCCATTACTGATGAAATGGGCAAAATAAAACACTATAAATTAAAAGATCCATCATTCCATAACTGGCTTGCTCTTGCATTATGTGTAAGAAATAATGAAATATCAGATTTCCCTGTATGTAATAAAAGTTTTGATCTTTCTTATTGCGGTCATGATCTCTAATTGTAAATAGCATATGATAGATGTTTTAAAAATATTAAAGAATCAGGGTTATCAGACAATAAACGATGTTATCGGGGCTAAACTTCATGAAAAATTCAGAGGATTACCTGTCATCAAAAATATTGAATGTAAAGAAGAATGTACCAAATGTATGGATGCATGCGGTACAGGTGCAATAAATCTAAAACCATTAACAATTGATTTAGGTAAATGCACATTTTGCCCTGAATGTGAATATATCTGCAAAATCAAAAAAATTGATTTTACAAATAATTTCAATACTTATTCAAATGACAGGGATGCACTTATAATTAATGAGAAAAACCAAACTGATTCATTAATAATTGAAGAAAAAATAAGAAAAGAAATAAGATCAGTGTTAGGAAGATCATTAAAACTGCGTCAGGTATCTGCAGGTGGTTGTGGAGGATGTGAACTTGAATTAAATGCAACAGGCAACGTTAATTTTGATATTAGCAGATTCGGCATTGATTTTGTTGCATCGCCACGTCATGCTGACGGATTACTTATCACGGGTCCTATAACAAAAAATATGAGTAAGGCTTTGGAAATTACATTTAATGCTATTCCGGAACCCAAAATAATAATACTATGTGGAGCTTGCTCAATATCAGGAGGAATATTTGACGGGAGTAATGCAATTGACAGAAAATTTACTAAAAATGTAAGAGTAGATTTATATTTGCCGGGATGTCCGCCACATCCGCTGACAATAATAAACGGTATACTAAAATTAATGCATAAACAGAATTTTAAAAATTACATCAACAATGCACATTCTTAATCTCCCCGAATATGAATTTAAATATAAAGCATATGATAACCTGATTTTCATCTTCGATAAAATAAGGAAGAAATATATTCTCCTGACTGAAGAAGAATATGTAAGACAACATTTTGTAGAATTTTTGATTAAAGAAAAAAAATTTCCTGCATCATTGATAAAAATTGAAGCAGGTATTAAAGTAAATGGTTTAAGTAAAAGAGGAGATATAGTATTATATAACAATAAAGGAAAGGCAATTATGATAGTAGAATGTAAATCACCATCGGTAAATATAAATCAGGATGTATTCGATCAGATTGCCATATATAATATAAACTTAAAAGTAGATTATTTAATAACAACAAACGGGATTAAACATTATTGTTGTAAAATTAATCACTCAGATAAAACATATCAGTTTTTGGAAAACATACCTGAATATAAAGAAATAAGTTAACTAAATTTAAATATAATGTTAAAAATAGGTGTTTTAGGCGCAGGCCATTTAGGAAAAATTCATCTCAAATGTATAAAAGAAATAGAAAAATATAATCTTATAGGATTTTATGACAATGATGAAAGTAACGCTCTGAATGTTGAAAAAGAATTTAATATTAAAAGATTTACATCAATAGATGATTTAATTGACAATGTTGATGTTGTTGATATTGTTACTCCTACAGTATCTCATTTTGATTGTTCAAGTAAAGCAATAAGAAAATCTAAACATGTTTTTATTGAAAAACCTCTTACAACAACCATTGAAGAAGCTAAGAATCTTATTGCTTTATCAAAAGAAGCAAATATAAATGTTCAGGTAGGTCACGTAGAAAGATTTAATCCTGCATTTATAGCTGCAAAACCATACATCAGCAATCCTATGTTTATTGAAACACATCGTCTTGCTCTTTTTAACCCCAGAGGAACTGATGTATCAGTAATTCTAGATCTTATGATACATGATATTGATATTGTCCTTAATGTAGTTAAATCAAATGTTAAAAAAATCAGCGCAAGCGGTGTAGCTGTTGTAAGCGAAACGCCTGATATTGCAAATGCAAGAATTGAATTTGATAATGGTTGCGTTGCTAATCTTACTGCAAGCAGGATATCTATGAAAAACATGAGAAAATCAAGATTCTTTCAGAGAGATGCTTATATTTCAGTAGATTTTCTTAAAAAAGAAAGCGAGATAGTAAGGCTTAAAAATATTGAAGGTGAAGCTGATCCTCTTTCAATGGTTTTAGAACTTGGAAAAAACAGAGGTAAAAAACAGATATATTTCGAAAAACCTGAAATTAAACCTTTAAATGCTATCAAAACAGAATTGGAAACATTCATGGAATCAATCGTAAATAACCACACTCCTATTGTTTCAATCTTCGACGGTTATAACTCATTGGACGTTGCTTATAAAATAATTGACAAAATGCGATTAACTTCCGAAATAATGTAATAAAAATCTATATAATACGTTTTTGTTCTCATATATTTAATATTCTGCTATTTAAAATAACATAATGTCTTATAGAATAAATAGTTTTATAGCCTTTGCTTTATTAATAATAATGTTTATTACTTCCTGTGAAGTATATAATCCAAGTGAAATAATTCCATCGTATATTAAAATAGATAAGGTTTCTTTTCAAACTACATCATATACTCAGGGATCAAATTCCAGCAACATAACTGATGCATGGGTTTATATTGATGATCAAACTATTGGTAGTTTTGAATTACCTGCTAAAATTCCTGTTTTATATGAAGGAAAACATAGTATAAAAATTTATCCTGGCATTAAAATAAACGGGATATCAAGTACAAGAGGAATATATCCTTTTTATACTGATACAGTAATGACCGCTAACCTCAAAAAAGACAGTATATTGTATATCAAACCTTCATTTACATATTCAAATGCAAAATTTGAATGGATAGAAAGTTTTGATAATGGTGGTATATCAATGACAAAAGTTACTTCAGCAAGCGATACTATAATCACTAAAAACACTACTGAAACAGATAAAGTATATGGTGGAACATATTGCGGTCAAATTGCACTTACAACAGATAAAAGTAAATTTGAATGCATTACATTGAATTCTTATTCTTTATCAGCCGGTACACCTGTTTATCTTGAATTAGATTTCAAATGTGAACAGGAGTTTACAGTTGGATTGGTTTCTGAAGATGGTACAGCATATGATGTTCTTACATTAAATCCGACATCAAGCTGGAAAAAAGTATATGTAAATCTTTCCAATGCTGTAAGTTCATTAACCGGGAATAACAAATTTTATGTTTATTTCCAGGCTACCTTGACAACCGGATTAACTACTTCAAATATCTACCTTGATAATATTAAATTACTTCATTACAATTACAGCAGTAAATGAATAAAAAGTTACAAACTCTTAAATATCTGATAGCTGATTTTTTATCCGCATTTATTTCATGGGGTTTGTTTTTTACGTACAGGAAAATGTTCCTTGACTTGAAATTTATTATTATCAAAGAACAACCATTTCTGGATAATAACTTTTTCTTTGGCATTTTCTTAATACCATTTTCATGGCTTATATTTTACACTTTATCCGGCACATATAAGTCTATATACAGAAAATCCAGGCTCAAAGAATTAGGTCAGACATTATTTCAATCTATAATCGGTGTAACAATAATATTTTTTGCAATTCTATTAGATGATGAAGTATATTCATATAAAGCTTATTACAAATCATTTGAAATATTATTTTTACTGCATTTCAGCCTGACATTTCTATTTAGATTAATCATTACTTCCATTACTGCTCATAATATTCACAATAAAATAATAGGATTTAATACAATTCTTATAGGGAGTAATGAAAATTCATTAAGAATTTATAATGAAATAGAAAATCAACCAAAATCATCGGGAAATAAATTTATAGGATACGTTTGTGTGAACGGTAGTAACGGCAAAACAGAAGGAGAATGTATAAATGATCATCTCACATGCCTTGGAAAAATTGATAATCTAAAAAATATTATAAATGAAAATTCTGTAGAAGAAGTAATTATTGCCATTGAGAACTCGGAACATAATAAAATAAGTGATTTAATTAATTTGCTTGGTGATACAGAAGTTATTATAAAAATAACATCCGATGTTCAGGATATTCTCATTGGAAGTGTTAAAATAACGGCAATTTTTAATACTCCTCTTATTGAAATTAATTATAACCTGATGCCCGTATGGCAACAATATTTCAAAAGGATTTTAGATATCATAATATCAATAATAGCATTTATAATCTCTTCTCCTCTATTTTTATTGGCAATTATTGGAGTCAAATTATCTTCCAAGGGACCTATATTTTATAAACATGAAAGGATAGGCTTACATGGCAATCCTTTTATGATAATTAAATTCAGATCTATGTATATAGATGCTGAAAAAAACGGTCCGGCACTTTCCAGTAAGAACGACAATAGAATAACCAATTGGGGTAGAAAAATGAGGAAATACAGAATCGATGAAATACCTCAGTTTTATAATGTTCTTAAAGGAGAAATGTCCCTGGTAGGACCAAGACCTGAAAGACAATATTATATCAATCAGATATTATTACAAGCCCCACATTATAAACATCTGCTAAAAGTGAAACCGGGAATAACTTCATGGGGTCAGGTAAAATACGGGTATGCAGAAAACGTTTCCCAGATGATAGAAAGATTAAAATATGATATTCTCTACGTACAAAATATGTCCCTATACATTGATTTTAAAATTCTTATTTATACAGTTATTACTGTATGTAAAGGTGGTGGAAAATAATTAACTTTAAACTTTAATTATCCTTATCAATAATATTATATATCAAGCAACAATAGCTATTAATTATTTTTTATTTTTAGTTTTTGTTCAGCAAGTTTTAATGCATTATAAGCATTAACAATTCCACCTGTTTGGGATAGTTTACCGAATTTGACTTTTTCTGTATAAAGTCTCTTTTTATTGGGAATATAAACTTTCTTTCCAGCAAATTTGGTTGTCGATTCTAATAATACTTCTTTTAACTGTATTGCAGTCAATTCGGGATAATAAGACCATACAAGAGCAGCCACTCCTGAAACTACAGGACATGAAAAGCTTGTTCCGTTTGACACATTATATCTGTTTTCCGGTACTAATGAAACAACTTTAACTCCGGGAGCAAAAAGATCTACATTTTGTTTGCCATAATTAGAAAACATTCCGCAAAGCTTTTTATCAATGTCTTTTGCAGAAGCACCTACGTTTATCCAACTCTTTATCTTAGTATTATCTGCTAATCTGTTAGTAGGATAACGTTCGGTAATATCAACGTTGTCAGAATTATTTCCTGCGGCATGAACTAACAGAACATTATGTTCTTCAGCATATTTAATAGCATCGTCAACAAATTTTTTATTTGGAGATAAGTCTTTACCAAAACTCATATTAATAATATTAGCGCCATTATCAACTGCATATCTGATTCCCAATGCTACATCTTTGTCTCTTTCATCTCCGTCAGGAACTACTCTTATTGCCATAATTTCAACATTCTCAGCTATTCCATCAATACCTATTCCATTATTTCTGTTTGCAGCAATAATTCCGGCAACGAAAGTTCCATGCCCTGGATTAGGTCCTTTAACATTACCATTTCCATATTTATTATCTTTGATATCATTGGTATTGTCACCAATGATTTTTCTGGCATCAAAATCAGGATTAAGGGATTTATCTAACTGAAAATTAATTCCGTTTATTTTTGAATTAATAACATCAGGAGTATATCCTTTTTTATAATTTTCTAAAAGTAACGCTTTTCTTTTTACAACTGAAGACGTTGTATCATTTATTGCTTCGATGTCTTTTAAGTTTAATTTATCCATACCTGTTTTTTTCTTAAAAAACTCGAGCGCTTCATTTACATTTTTCTCAGTTTCAAGTAAAAACTTCTTTCGTTTCAGATATTCATCTCTATCTTCATTTAGCATTTGTTTTGCTTTAACAAACATTCTATATTCTTCTTTTTTCGAAGTTTCTACTTCAGTTTCAGATTTAATATTTTTAAAAATGGGGTTATACTCTCTTACAATACGAACTTGTTCAACATTTTCTGTATTTATATTCTCACCCTTTGAATTGCCGATAAAATTCCATCCATTGATATCATCAACATAACCATTATTATCATCGTCTATTCCATTACCGGGAATTTCCTTCTTGTTTATCCATAGTTTTCCCTTCAAATCTTCATGATTAATATCAACTCCACCATCAATCACAGCCACAACAATCTTCCTTTTGGACTTTTTGTCTTTCAATAATTCGGAATATGCTTTATACACACTAACTCCTGCTACTTTATCAATTTTAGAATCTCTGTTGTAATAATTCAACAAATTCTGGTCTAAAGAGTCAACGGTTCTGACTATCTGTGCTTTTAAGGTTCCTGTAAAAACAAAAATTGTAATTATCATCTCTATTAGGAAATGATATAATTTTAAAATATTAAAGTGTATTTTATTCATTCTGTTATAATTTAACTTTATTATATGTATTCAATAAATTTCAGATAGTATTCATTGAATTTCACAATATTTATAGTATTACTTTATAATTAAATATTAAAATTTTCGATTTGCAAAATTAAATAATATTTAATTCAGATACTACTTTCAGAATATTATTTAAGGAAGTATTCTATACTGAAAAAATGAAATTAGGTAATGTCAAAGGCTTTTATGGAGTTTATGATATTTTCCATATAAATTTAAAGGTGTTAAAAAAAAATGATGTAAGTTTGTATTCAAATACAAATAAAGTTGGTCATGGATTCTGAAAATATTATTGATCTGAATAATATATCTGTTTATCAAAATAAAGTACTGGTTTTGAAAGAAGTTTCTTTAAAAATAAACCGTAATGAATTTGTTTATCTCATAGGAAAAACCGGTACCGGGAAAAGCAGTCTACTTAAAGTTTTATATGCAGATCTGCCTCTAAAAGAAGGTGAAGCAACAATTGTAGGCTTTGATTTAAAAAGAATTAAGAATAAAAATATTCCCTTTTTAAGGAGAAAGTTAGGAATTGTATTTCAGGATTTTCAGCTATTAACAGACAGAAGCGTGAATGACAATCTCACTTTTGTAATGAAATCTACAGGATGGAGTGACAAAAAGAAAATCAACGAAAGACTCGAAGCAATTCTTGAAGATGTAGGTTTAAAAAACAAAGGATATAAGATGCCTCACCAATTATCCGGAGGTGAACAACAAAGAGTTGCAATCGCAAGAGCAATGATAAACCATCCGGAAGTGATCCTAGCTGATGAACCAACGGGTAATCTTGATCCTGAAACATCAGAAGGTATTATGGAGCTGCTATTCAATATAAGTAAATCCGGAAGTGTTGTACTTATGGCTACCCATGATTATTCATTATTCTCAAAATATCCTGCAAGAATTATCAAATGTGAAAACGGAAACGTAATTGAAGGTAATATAGAAAATAATGAATAATTAATTACAGTTAATTGAATATTATTTCAATAAGAGTATCAACATTTTTCTTATTTGAAAACCCCATTGCATACATACAAACATCTCTTTTTTTTATCTCATCATTAGTGAATGGTTTTGAGAAGTATTCAATAACTGCTGATTTAAGTTCTTCTTTGGTATCCCGTATAATACACAATTCTTCAAGACCTGTATTAATAATCATTGGCCTGTTGACAACGCAATGTCGTCCCTTATAAAGAGCAGCAAGCAGCTTTAATTTAATTCCGGTAGCCTGAAAAGTAGGTAAAATATTTATCTGTGCATTATGAATAAGTTCATATATTTTTTCAGTAGAGACATTGTCTACAAGATTAATATTCTTTTTATTATTAACAACCTGAACCAATTGTCGTGAAGGATTATTACCTGCTATAATAAATGGAATATCTATATCATTAAAAACGTTGTTCACAAGGAAAAGAGCGGCTTCATTATTTTCTCCTATACTTAAACTTCCATGATATAAAACATATTCCCCTCTGCCCTGCTCTATATCAATTGCATTATTAGGATGAAAAGCCGAAACTAAATTTACATTATTATATTTCGATGAAAAATATTCTTTATCATTTCTTGATATAGAAGCTATTGCAGTAGCATGTGATAGTTGATTTTCGAAATTGTATAATTTCGTCGATTCACTATTAAAATAGAATTTTTTGAATAAATTTTTTTCTACCCTGGCAAGACTTGAATAATAATCGTGTTCAATATTGTGGGTTCTAACTATTCTTCTTCTTTTGGAAATCCTTTCATCATTCAGATAATAGCATGTATGAAGACCTTCAAAAAGAATAGGATAATCATTTTCCAGCAGATTATTAATAAGATTATCAGATTGTCTGCTTATAACAATAAAAGGGTCATTGTGAAATAAATATCTTTTAGAAGTTAAACGTTTATAATAATTTACGGATTCACAAATTTTTACAAGCTCCAAAGATTCTTCTCTCCCATATTGATAGCAGTGAAGATGAACCTTAATTCCTGCTTCATGTAATGATTTTATTTTAAAAAAAACATCAATTACACCTCCATAGTTTGGAGGATATGGTACATCAAACGAAACAACATTTAAATGTCTGTTAATTAACATATTCAGAATACAATTTTAAAAATTCTTTTTCCTCAATTTCCCAGCAATATTCTTCAGCAGCTTTGGACAAAGTATCTTTCCAAAGCTTTTGTTGGTTTGTATTCTCAAGCATATATTTTACTTTGTCTGCAATATGAGCAGGATCATGAGATTCAATTAAACATCCAATATTATATTTATCAAAGATCTTTTTTATTTCAGGTAGAGGGGATGCTAGTATAGGAATACGAGCCTGTATATAATCAAACAATTTATTAGGCAGGCAACATTTATAATTTTCATTGTCTGCTCTTTCAATAGAAATTCCTATATCTGCTATTGCAGTATAATATTTTAAATTTATAAATGGAATCTGACCTGTAAAAATAACTTTATCAGATAAATTCAACCTGATAGCCATTTCTTTCAGCTTTTCTATAATATCTCCAGTACCACATAGGAGTAAAACGATTTTATTATCTCTAAGATGAGTCATTGCTTCAATCATCTCTTCCAGTCCTCTTTCAACATTCAATGCTCCCTGATAAATTATAATTTTATAATCATTCCTAATTGAGAGCTTCTTTTTCATATCAGAAATAACAATCCCTGAATAATATGGAACATTTTTAATGACACTTGCATTAATATTATACTCTTTTAAATATTTTATTGCTATAGAATCACTTACAGTATAAACTTTTTTGAGCTTAGGTAATATAGCTCTTTCAATTGATTTCCAGACATTTCTCACAAAATTTCTTCCTTTAAGCTCAGGTACTCCTGTATAATATTCATGACTATCAAAGATAATAGGAACCCTTTTGATTTTACTTATCAGATAATTAGGTAATAAAGTGTCGAGATCATTTGAGAGTAAAATTGTTGTTTTTTTCAATAACAGGAAAAAGAATAACCTGAGATTAAATTCAGCATAAAAAAGAGGTCCTTTATTAAACTTAATCTTGATACGATGTACCCTGTAAGGTAAAGGTATTAAAGGGAAGCTGTTTTTCTTCTTGCGTCCTACTACCAGTACATCAAAACCTTGCCTATATAAAGTATTTGCAACTCTATAGATTCGCTGATCAGTATTAATATCATTTGTAACCGAAATAACTACAGTTTTCAATTCTTGTATAAATTAAGTAGAAATTTCATAACATCAATATTATCTGCATACTGCTTAAGGCCAGGTCTTTGAGAATAACCATAAGGAATAGAACCTTCTATTCCTTTAATATCTGAAACTATGCATTGAATATTATCCTCTTCAGTATTGATATACTCAATTACATCATCAACCGATTTGTAATATTCATAAAATAAAACAGAAACAGGAGAATTAGAAGTATTACTTTCTTTTAACATTACAAAACCATTATCGAGGTGTTTTTCATTATTTACCAGATATATAGCTTTATTATATTCATAATTATTGAAATAGCGATGGTTGTTACGATAGTGTTTAAATTTTTCAAAAGATTGAATTAACATGTTAATATCAAAATTTTCAGGAATAAAAACTTTTGATACACTTCTGCACCCCATACCAAAATAAGTAAATATATCATCTGCCAATAAATTCAGATCATCTGAAGAAATATTTTCGTTGATGATTGCTATAGAGTTCCTATGTTTTCGGATAATATGCGGGTAATTTCTGAAATAATATTCAAAGTGCAGAGCTGAATTATTACTTCCTGTGGCGATTATTGCATCTGCATCCTTCATAATCCCGTCCCTGAATTCTATATATTCCTTAAATTCAGGTTCTATATCACAAAGTATTTCTGCAATTTTTTTTGGAATAACAGAATCTTCTGATGAAGGTTTGCAAATTAATTTATTTCCAGAAATCAGAATGCTAAGGAAATCATGAAATCCAACAAACGGCACATTACCTGCCATTAATACTCCAATCTTTTTAGAGTGCTGATTTTCTTCATTTATTGAATAATCACTTATCCACTCTTTAAGTTTATTATAATTCAGATTACAGGCAATTGCATTTATTGCAAATCTAATATTTTCTTCAGTAAACCAAGGATTATAATAAGCAGATTCTTTTATTATTCTGAGAAATGAATCATAATGAATTTTATTTATTTCTTCTGATATTGAAATTTTATTCTCAGTTTCTGAATATTGTAAAAGGAAGTCACCAAGTTTTGCAAAAGCATATACTCTTTGCGATAAATTCATTAAAATATCTTTTTGTATTGAATAATAAATGATATTTTAATAACCTAAGATTGGGTGATTTATTATATAAAACAGTCATGTTTTTCAAGTTAATATAAGGGAAATATAAACCCCTCATCATTTACCAATAAAAAAATATAATAATTAGAATTTATTTGTTCTATTTTTATCAGTCTGATGGATATTATATTTATTTTGAAATAATGAGTATTTCGACTCTTCTGTTTTTTTGTTCCTGAGTTTCATTCATTGGAACAGGATAAATCATTCTTGTATTACTGTAACCTTTATAGGTTAGTCTTGATTTATCAATACCTTTGTTTATAAGAAAATCATATACAGCTTTTGCACGATTTACAGAAAGGCGCTGATTAAAAACTTCATCATCAGAACTCATCATATGATCCTGAGGCCAATTAACATGTCCCTGGATTTCTATTTTAACACTCGAATTCTGATTCATAAATTTATATAATGTAAGTAGGCTTGATTCTGATGAAGGTAAAAAGATGGCTTTATTACCAACAAAATATATATTTTCCAGTGAAATTGATTTTCCAATTTCTATTGAAGATAGTTTTAAAGTATCAATATACTCAGATTTTTCTCTGTCGGTTAATATTTCTTTAGTCTGATTCAGATAATTCTTTGCAGTACAATTAATAATATATCCTGATGCAAATTCAGCATCAAATTCTATTGAAGTTTTATTATTTGCTTTAAATACTGATTTACTATCTTTTTTACGAACTATATCAAAATCAGCATAAACGGGCTGACCAGATTTATCATCTTTAACATATAGTTTTACTAAAGCCTTGTCTATCTTTTTTTTCTTTTCAACCACCTGCGATTTTACAGGTACAGTTTTATTTTTAAAATGCAAATAAACAGTATGACCACTTCCATTGGGATAAACATTATCCAAGACTAAATAATAAACTTCACCTTTTTTAATATCCAAACCGCGGCTATATGAATTTCCGGGACCTGCATGTACAAAATCGGCTTTTGCACTTGAAGATAGCCCAGTTTTACCTGCAATTCTTAAATCATTTCGTGAAATATTTGATCTGACTGGTTTTGTTTGTTTCTTAATTATTTTATTGCATACACCTTCAGTATTTCTGAACAATAAAAAGTCATAATCGTTTTTAGAATCAACAGGTACTATATCCAAAGTAAGATAAGAATCCTGTTTTGCAGTGAATTTATACCATGCGGAATTATGCTCGCGTTGAAAAAACATCGGATTATAAAGATCATTACCAGAAAATTCAAGAATATCGCCATAACCCGAAGGTGAAATATTCCGTGCCTCATAAACACTATCTGTAATTTCAATAGCATTTTTACAATCAGAATTTTTAATATTATTCTGTGCAAAAGAATAATTAGCAATATTTATCAGCACGCACAACAGTAAAACATTGCGAAATAAGATTATATTTTTTGATATCATTATAACTAAAAAACTAAAAACTTTATACTAAAAAACTATTGTCCTCTTTTATATTTTCCCATCAGCTTTGCTTCTGCAATAATGTGACCCTGCATTGCTTTAATAAGTTTATTCTTTTTCATATCCTTATCGAATGGAAAAATAGTATCAAGTGCATACAATTTAAAAAAGTATCTGTGAGTTCCGGAAGGAGGACAAGGACCGCCATAACCATATTCACCGAAATCTGTTTTCCCCTGACAAATACCATTATTATGCTGAGCATTTTTATCGAATGCTTCAGAAAGGCCTTTCATATCCGATGGAATATTATAAACTACCCAATGTACCCAATCTCCGGCAGGAGCATCTGGATCATCACAAATAACAGCAAAAGATTTTGTGTTCTGAGGAAAATCAGTCCATGATAATTCAGGTGAGATATTTATACCATCACAGGTGAATTGCTTTGGAATGAATTCTCCTTCTTTAAATGAATTGCTTTTAATTAACATAACTTTAGAGTTTTTAGAGTTATTAGAAGAACAATCAAAAAATGGGTTAAACAATAATGATATGATCAAAACAACAATAAGTCTCATAATTATACTAATAAAGATTTATTAATAGTGAATTTTCATCTTATCAAATGTTTTATCCTGAATAACTTCGATAGCTTTTTTATAAACATCATTAACAGGATTAGTAATTTCGAAATAAGCATTCATATCCCAGAAATCCCTTGCTATTAACCCTTTAAGATTTAAAGCTATTTCACTTCTTGATGTTTCAAGGCCTTTAGGGTCTTTTTTTACACCTTCTTTTTCACCGAATTCAATCAGGTCATTAATGAATTTATTATCTATCTCAAAATTTTTCTTAAAAGTTTCCAGATCAGGGTATTTTTCTTTCAGCATTTTTCTATTGTTATCAACATAAGATAAAGTAAATTTATTTATTATGCCTTTTCTGATAAGACTGAAATAATAGTCGGAATTCTTTGAAGTATCCAAAGGCAAAAATATGTCAGGCATTATTCCGCCGCCACCATAAACAATTCTTTTATTGGGTGTATAATATTTAAGAGAATCCGGGAATTTTATACTATCCTTATGCATTAATTCACCATGTTTATATCTTGTTTCAAAATCTTTGTAATATTTATCTACACCATCTTTATAAGATTTCTGAATGCATCTGCCAGTAGGTGTATAATATCTTGCCGTTGTGAGTCTTATTGCAGATCCATCAGGTAATTCAAAAGGACGTTGAACCAAACCCTTACCAAAAGAACGTCTTCCGATAACCAAAGCTCTGTCCCAATCCTGTAATGCACCTGTAACGATTTCACTTGCTGAAGCAGATCCTTCATCAATTAGAACAACTATTTTACCGGTATTGAAGTTTCCTCTGTCAGTAGCACTATAAACCTGTTTCGGACTGTTAATACCCTGCGTAAATACAATAACCTTATTATCATCAAGGAATTCATCTGCAAGTTCTATTGCAATATTCAAATAGCCACCGCCATTTCCTCTCAGATCAAGAATAAGGTGTTTAAGTCCCTGAGGTTTGAGTTTTGCGATTGCTTCGGCAAATTCCTTCATTGTTGTTGCAGCAAAACCATTTATTTTGATATAACCTATCTCCGGAGTTGCCATATATGCAGCATCTATACTATACAATGGAATCTTATCCCTGGTAATTGTAAAGTCTAATAAACCCTTTACTCCTTTTCTGAAAACTGAAATTGTTACTTTGGTACCTTTTTCACCACGTAATTTTTTCATCACATAACTATTGGAAATTTTTTTACCTGTAGAATTTTCACCGTCAATCTTAACAATTTTATCACCTGCCATTACACCTACTTTCTCTGCCGGTCCACCTGAAATTGCCATCACAACAGTAATTGTATCATATAATAAATTAAACTGTACTCCAATGCCATCAAAATTCCCGGTCAGTGGTTCATTTGCTTTCTTAAGTTCTTCTTTAGACAAATAAACTGAATGAGGATCAAGCTCTTTTAACATACCTATTATAGCATCCTCGGTAAGTTTATTTTGATTTACCGTATCAACATATGCATTGGAAATAATATTCAATGTATTCTGAAGTTTCAGATAATTCATATTGGGTACCTGTGAATATGATATAGAAAATACAGGTATTAATAAAAATGCAAGATATATTTTTCTGATTTTGTTCATATTAATAAAGCACAAAAAATTATTTAAAATAGTATAGCGTAAAATTAGATTATTTATTACTCTTAACTGAATTTATTTTTATCAATTTCAATAAAACGATTAATATTTCTGACATAATGCTCATAAACTATGCTTGAATCATAAATATCAGATACATTACGATGGTTAAATTCATGTCGTTTTCTTCTTGTTTTTGGTATAGATGTGTAAAAGTGAAAATGTGCTTTTACTACAGCGAGGCAATCTTTCAATCCACCATTAATGAGAAATTTAAGTCCAGCTACTCCATCAAGAATCAACCTTACTATAAATACCGGAATAATTCTTTCAGTAGGCAGATTTTTATAAAGCAACAAAAGGTTATTTCTGAAATTAAGGTAAGTTTTTTTCCAGTTAGCTTTAGGCAAAGTACCACCACCAACATGATAAACAACAGATTCAGCACAGTACATTATTTTATAGCCTGAATTTTTCAGTCTCCAGCAAAAATCTATTTCCTCCATATGAGCAAAAAAATCTTCATCCAGTCCACCAGATTTATGGAATAAATCAGCTCTTACAAATAAACATGCCCCTGTTGCCCAGAAAATTTCCCTATTATCATCATACTGACCTTTATCTTCCTCCATTACTTCGAAAATTCTGCCTCTGCAAAAAGGATAGCCCCATTTATCTATAAAACCACCTGCTGCACCTGCATATTCAAAATAGGTTCTGTTTGTATATGAAAGTAGTTTAGGCTGGCATGCTGCAATATTTTCATCCGATTCCATTAAATCGATAACCGGGTTTATCCATCCTTCGGTAGTTTCAATATCTGAATTCAGAAGAACATAATATTTTGCATCAACTTGTTTAAGAGCATCATTATAACCTTTTGAAAAGCCACCATTGTAATTATTTTGAATTATTCTTATATCCGGAAAGTTTCTTGTAAGAAAATCCACCGAATCATCTTTTGATGCATTGTCTGCTACAATAATTTCAGCATCATTTTTACTATGATTGATTACAACAGGTAAAAATTCTTCAAGAAATTTTCTTCCGTTCCAGTTAAGAATTACTACGGCAACCTTTATCAATTATTAATATTTTAAATAAATTCAAATCAAAATACAAAGTAAAACATTTTTTTTAAATTTCACTTTATCTTTATACTATCTGTAAATTTTTACATGAAAAACAAATAATATAACAATAGCTTGAATTCTATACTTCAGTTCAATATACTATCATATAATAGAATTGTATAAAATATTTCTAAAACAATGTAATACATTTCAGTTCAAATACATTCATCTTTGCATATATTATAAATTAAAATGATAAAAGATGAAAAGAATAGCAACAGCCATTTGGAATGGCACTATAAAAGAAGGAAAAGGGGTATTAAATTCAAAAAGTAATATTCTTAATAACCTGCCCTATACCTGGAATTCAAGGTTTTCAGAAGGTTATGGTACAAACCCGGAAGAGCTGATCGCTGCAGCACACGCCGGATGTTTTAGTATGGCTCTAAGCTCTGAACTTGGTAAGGTCGGATATAATCCTGAAAGAATAGAAACTCAATCAGCAATAAATTTTGAAAATGGAATTTTGACCCACTCCCACCTCACTGTAAAAGCAAAAGTTCCGGGAATAACCAAAGAAGTAATTGAAAAATGTGCCCGTGAAGCAAAGGTCAATTGTCCGGTTTCAAAAGTTCTTAATTTGAATATAACTATGGAAATTTCTTTAATCTGAAAAGCTAAATGATTATTTAATATAACTTTTGCTCAATCCTTCAAACATCTTACGGAAAGTCCGTTTATTTTACGGCTAAAATCTTTGCGTAAATCTTTGTTGAAATAAATTGACCTGTCCCAGGCATTTTCTGAATTAAACTCAGTTGTGGTCCAGAAATATGCTTTCTTGCCTATTCCTGAATAGTTATTATTAATATTGTCTTTAATGCCGGCAGGTAATGCTGTAAAACCGCTACTGTTATCTGCCCCTACATTTGAGGGCGACCAATGTTCTGTAGCTTTTTCCTTCATTTTTCCACCAGCAATTTCTTTCCCGCCTAAATAATCTCTCAATATATTCCATTCTTCAGCACTTGGCAGATGCCAGCCATCAGGACATATTCCTTTTATTCCACTTGGAGATGCATTAACACTCTGCTGTCCGTCCATTGCAGTTTTCCAATCATATAAACGGCCATATATCACACAATTCTTAGGATCATCATTATAGCACCAGGAACCTTCACGAGTTGCAAAATTCAGATTTTCTGCCATCCAAATCTGGTTTCCTATCTGAACTGTTCTGTATTCTTTATTGTCCCTTGAGTCTGTTATTGTTTGAGAAAACAAAGAATCTGAAATTAACAGCAACAGGAAAATCATTAAATTTCTCATAATTTAAATGTATAATCAACGTCAATTTATTACATACAAGATATGAATAAGGCATATTAAATGATTATAAATCATCTAATTTTTAGCTTTCTGTTGCTGAGATTTCTGTACAGCTATAGCCTTATTCATATATTCCGCAGCAAGTTTCTTTTCCCCTATCCTATTGTAGGAAGCTGAAAGGTTAAAATATGTTTGTGGATTATTTGGGTCAAGTTTAATCGAATTAAGCATATATTTTATTGACTCCTTAAAATCACCTTTAATACCATATGCAACTCCAAGGTTTTCATTAACTGAGCCATCATTTGGATTAATAGCATAAGCTTTTTTTAAATATGAAATTGCCATATCAATCTGATTTAACCTTTTTCCATAGATTTCGCCAATTTTACTATATGCCTGATAATAATCGGGTTTCTTTTCAACAATACTGTTAAGAATAACCAAAGCAGTATCAATTCTGTTAGTTTCATCATAAAGATTTGAAAGCTCAATCAGATGTTCTGTATTATTGGGCTGATGTCTTACTAAAGTTTTATATGCGAGAATTGACCATGGATATTGCTTGTTTCTATGAGTTACCTGTGCAACATAAAGCAGGTTGTTCAATGCGTCTTTATAACCAGGAGAAAGTCTCAGACTTTGGTCATAATATTCTACCGACAAATTATATTTTTCTGTTTCAAGATGTGCATTTCCAAGAAGTAACCATACCACATCATTTTTAGGATAAAGATTGGCTGCTTTATGCAAATAGGTCAATGCCTGATCTATGTATTTCATTTTTTCTTCTTTTGTCTTTTGCTTTTTAGCCTCTTCAATAGATAGTCCCCCGGCAGATACATTACATTTTGCAGAATTTGTTGATGTCTTTACGTCTGTTGTAAACAAAGTATAATCATCTTTCCATGTAAAATTACGACTATATGTTTTAACTGAATACAAACAGATAATAATTCCTAAAAGAGCTATACCTATATATTTCTTTCCATCTTGTTTTATAAGATATTTATCTATCATAAAAGCCAGTATCATTATAAATCCAAGAACCGATGAAAAGAGGAAACGTTCATTCATGAAGGTACCGATTGGGAAAACAAGATTTTACGCAATAGACAATGTTGCTATGAAAATAATTATCCCATATGATACTATACTTTTCCTTAAAAATCCTCTTACTGCAATTACTATCAAAACAATATAAATCAATACACTTATTATAGCTCTGTAATCAGAAAATCCTATTATAGGTATTTGGAAAGGATAATAGTCATGAGTCAATGGATGTGGTAATATCATCAATTTGATATATAAAGCCAAAGTATACATAATTGTGGCATATTTCATACCGGCAGGATATTCGTGACCTGCCTTCCAGTCAATAAAAGGATTGTTAAGTAATTCTGTAACCGGTTTGCCGTTCAGATCCATACCTATAGCATTAGTTCTCAAGCCAATAAATACAACAGCACCAACCGCCATTGGTACAAGACAAATCATTGATTCCTTCAACGATTTATCTTTAAGAAAATATATTGCAAGAGGAATAACAGCAAGATAAGTTATAGCATTTTCTTTTGCCATCAGGCCAAGGAAATAAACTATACCAGCATAAAAAAGCAAAGTATTCTTCCTGGTTTCATAATATCTTAATACAAAATACATAGTACCAATTGAACCAAGAAGGGATAAAATTTCATCACGTCCTTTAATATTTGCTACTACTTCAGTATGAAGAGGATGAGCCGTAAATAAAGCAGCAATTACAAAAGGCAGTGAAATATACCATCCGCTTTTGACATTATTGTTGAATAGCATTGTAAGAACTTTAAACAATAACATACATGCCAGTCCATATAACAGCACATTAAAAAGATGACCTTCAAATGGACTTTTGCCAAATATCTGCCATTCCACTGCAAACATAAGATGAGATAATGGACGATAACGACCACCGGCTACCAATTGCTTTGATTCTCCAAAAAATCCGGTGAATGAATCTGTAGATAGTATCTTTTTAAAACCGGCAACCCCCATCGTTGTAAATTTATTATTATAAATCATCAACTGGTCGTCGAGTGTATAATCAAAAAACAAAGTATTTGAATATAAAAGTATTGCAAAAACAAATATAAACCACATCTGCACATTTTTATAATAATCTGCAGATTTCTTCCTTATGCCTGTTACTTGTCTGGTATCTGTCTGTACTGATTGAACCTTTTCTTTTCGAGGATAATTCTTAGCTCCCTGTTTAGATTGATATTTATTATTTCTCACTCTTATTAATATTTAATTTGCATGACAAAAGTACAAAGGAATTTTTATACTTTTATAAAAAAACTATTATACAAATAAGTTATAAAAAAAAATCCATCTTTTTAGAGATGGATTTCTTAAATAACATTAAAAAATTTATAAAAACTAAATTGTATTATACTTTAAAAATTAATATCAAGCTGAGTTGTAAAAGAATTGGCATTTTTATCTTTAGTATTGTAATAGGCATTATGGTTATTATAAATATCATAAGCTATCAGGACGGAAACTTTATCTGAAAAAGCCCATGAAAAGCCAATATTCAAAGCCCCGAGATAATTCTTACCTCCCTGATAATCTACAGCCATCCATAATTTATCAGATATTTCTGTCATCTGACGATCCCAGGATAATAAAAGTCCGCTATTTGATTTTGTTCCATTTTCATCTAGTAAAACTTTTTCATTTCCAAAATAATACCCTGCTGATATTCTGCCTAATTTGCCCATAGTTTTTGCAACCAGCCCATATGCAATATTGTAGTTTGTCAGGTTGTTTTTTGTTCCGAAATTATATGCTCCAATAGCAATAGAAGGAAATCCTCTACAAATTGAATCTTCAGGCGTAGCTAATTTTGCATTAAAATATACAGGACTTTTATCATAGTAAAAATCACCCATATACATGTAATCAAAACCTGCTTCAGCCTGTAATTTATTCTTAATATTAAGGATTCCTCCTGTTAACCCGAAATCATAGATTGCAGCACCTCTCGAATTATCAACATTATATAGTCTTAAATAATTATCAATACCCAGATGTAATGTTTTGAATTTCTGAATATCTGTTGAAGGTATCCATATTTGGGTTGAAGGAGTCGCTTTTACTATATTAATCAATATCAACATAATAACGACAATTACTGCAAACGACTTTCTCAATTTCATTTTAAATATCATAATATTAATTTTATTATTTAAATAATACTATTTAAATCCTTCATTTATTCTGTTTTATTTTTCAACTTTAATTAAAAAGAGCTCCGATTTCCCGGAGCCCTGTCGTCAAACAAACAATATAAATGGAAAATTATAATACACCTTCATCATATGCTTTTTCACCATGTAAAGCTTCATCTAGACCCTTGATTTCTTCCTGTTCATCAACTTTAACAGGTGTTATCCATTTTATTAAAACAAGCATAAGGTAAGTAAATAGAAAGCCATAAATTGCAGCCCCGATTACTGCGATTGTTTCTTTTACAAATAAAGCCTGACCTCCAAAGAAAAGACCATTTGTAATTGCTGGATTTACTGCAGATGATGCAAAAACACCAAGAAGTATAGTTCCGGTTACACCACCCATTCCGTGAACTCCCCATACATCAAGTGCATCATCCCACCCTAATTTGTTCTTTAAGTTTACTGATAAATAACAAATAGTTGAAGCTGCTATACCAATTATAGGTGATGCCCATAAAGGAACAAATCCGGCACATGGAGTAATTGTTGCAAGCCCGGCAACTGAACCAGTAAGTAATCCGACAAATTTCGGTTTCTTTTCTCTTGACCATTCGATCAATAACCACGTGACAGTAGCAAATGATGCAGCTACATCAGTATTAAGAAATGCAAGTCCGGTGATTGCATCAACATCTAGTTCACTTCCTGCATTGAATCCATACCATCCGAACCATAGTAAACCGGTACCGATTGCAACTAATGGAATACTATTGGGTGGTGATGCTTTATCCTTTCTCGATCCTACATATATAACTGAAGCAAGAGCTGCAAATCCTGCAACGGCATGAACAACAATACCTCCTGCAAAATCGAATACTCCCCACTCTGCTAATATACCATTACCCCATACCATATGTACAAACGGATAGTATACAAAAACCTGCCATAAAGTTAAAAAGATAAGATATGACTTAAATGTTACCCTATTTACAAATGCACCTGTAATTAGTGCGGGAGTAATAATTGCAAACATCATCTGATATGCCATAAAAACATATTCCGGAAGATTTGTTTCCTTACCGCTAATCATAAAGTGGCTGTGAAGATTAACTCCATGCATAAATGCTTTATCAAAATTACCCAATATTCCACCTGTTCCACTGAAACACAGTGAATATCCAAACATCCACCATAATACCGTAGTAAGTCCCATTGAAACAAAACTTTGGATCATAATTCCCAATATATTTCTCTTTCCGGCAAGACCTCCATAGAAATATGCAAGTCCTGGTGTCATGAGCATAACCAAACTCGTTGCAAGCAACATAAAACCTGTCCTTCCTGTATCAAATTCAGGAACAGCCGCAGTAACCTGTAATAAAACGTCTCCTAATATCATAATTTTTAATTAAGTTAATTGATAATATAAATTGATTTATAATAAATCCATAATACAGATAAAATCTACTTCAGTATCGATGTATAAAACAATATTTCAAGAACTGTACTGATATTAAATATTTTTTTCAGAAATTTTTGCATAATAAAATTCAGAGAAATATTTGATGACAAAATTAGATTCAATAATTATTCGTTTCTATCATGGTATTTCTGAATTTTACTAAGTGAAACACTTAAATTGAATTTCATTGAAAAAGCACCATTATTTACGCGACACCTATATTAGCTTAAGGCGTTTTAATATATTTGTAATTTCTATTATCAGATTAATTGGTTTTTCGACAATTAAATTATTAATTTAAAAAAGTCAAAATCAGTGTACAACAAAATAAAAATTGTAATTTTATTTTTTTTTTAATGATTCAATGAAAATTAAAACTTATATTTGCAATAGAAAAATTTTTACATTTGGTTAATGGAGCAAATTACGCTTAAAGACAAAAAGTTTGATTTATTTATACCTCAGGCTGAAATAGATAATACAATTTTACGTATTGCAAATGAAATGAATAAAGATTTAAAAGATAAAAATCCTTTATTTATTTCCATTTTGAATGGTTCATTTATGTTCACTGCTGATCTCCTGAAAAAGATTAATTTTGATTGCGAAATATCATTTATTAAATTGGCAAGCTACAGTGGAACTGCAAGTGGAGGCAGAATAAAAAAAATTATAGGACTTACTCAGGATATCCAAAACAGAACTGTTGTAATTCTTGAAGATATAATAGATACAGGATTAACAATTGGGAATACTATCAGTCAGTTAATTGAACATAAGCCAAAAGAAATTAAAGTATCCACACTGCTTTTTAAAAAAGAAGCCTGCAAAAGGAAATTTAAAATTGATTACATTGGATTTGAAATTCCTGATGATTTTGTAGTAGGTTATGGAATGGATATTGACGGACTCGGAAGAAATTTAGTAAACATTTATAAATTAACATAATACACAACATATGTTTAACATTGTATTATTTGGTGCTCCAGGTTCCGGAAAAGGAACACAGGCAATAAAACTTAAAGAAAAATATGATCTTGTACATCTTTCAACTGGTGATGCATTCAGGGAAGAAATAAGTCATAAAACTCCTTTGGGCTTAGAAGCTAAAAATTATATGGATCAAGGGAATCTTGTACCAGATGACTTGGTTATTAGAATTGTTATTCATGCCATGGAAAAACATTCAAAAGCTAAAGGGGTAATTTTTGACGGTTTTCCACGAACACTCGATCAGGCTGCAAAACTTGATGCAATTCTTTCTGAAAAAGGGAAAGGTATTAATTCTGTAATTGCTCTTGACTGCCATAAAGATTTATTAGTACAAAGACTGGTAAAACGAGGTATAGATTCCGGCAGATCAGATGATACTGAAGATGTAATTAATAAGAGATTAATTGTTTACAATGAGCAAACCGCTCCTTTGATTGAATATTATAAAAAACAATCTAAATTTATTAATGTTGACGGCAATGGCTCTATTGATGAAGTTTTCGAAAAAGTCGCAAAACTTATTGATAATAAAATATGCTATAATTAGGAATATCTGAAAAACTAGCAATTTAAAATTTTTCAATTTCTATAAACAAAAAAAAGCCTCATTGGATATTTCACCTTTGAGGCTTTCTTTTAATTTTCATTTTTAAACTTCTCAATTATTTTCCCGTTCCAAGCCAACGTATCATCTGTACAAAAGATTTACCATAATTTTCCCATTTCTGGTAACCGGCTCCCCAATGCGGTGAAATATCTGAAGCAAATGCCATACTTCTGCCTTTTCCATAATCCTGAACTACTATAAAAGGATCTCCGAATTCCTTAACTTTTGCAAGAACTTTTGCTCCCGGTTTTGCAACTATCCTGTTATATCCGCTGAATACAGGACATGATTCCCATTTTAAACCTTTTACGGCAGGATGATTCTGATCCAATACTTCAATATGTACTCCTTCAGGTGTTTCATGCCTGTCATCATTTACCTGAAGACAAGTCACCGGTAATGCTTCTTCTACAGGTGTATTACCCCAATCACCAATACCACGTCTGCCGGTAAATGATTGCCATCCTCCAACCATGATCAGTGCACCACCATTTTTTACAAATTCCCGTATTGAAACCAGTCTGTTGGGACCCATTGGACTTTGCATCATCCTTTCCCAGGGATACAATACAAGACTTTCCTGTTCTACATCAGATAATACTACTACATCATATTTTGCAGCAATATCCTGAGCCGTTTCAGGGAAATCCTTCAGCGCTATCCATGTAGGCATATGATCTACTGTAATATCCTTTTCTGCTTTCAATGCATCAAGAACAGGCTGACACCAGATATGAACCTCATATCCTTTCTGCTCATAATAAAATGGAGATGCAACAATATTGGGACCCAACACTACTCCCGCATCTCCAACGTAGAGCACCCTGATCTTCTTCTGAGCCAGACAGTCATTTGAAGTCAGAGCATTGATCCCTATTCCTGCTATCGCAGCAAATAAAATCATTACTTTTTTCATTTTTTTTGATTAAATTTTTATTTTTTTTCTCTGATTGCAAACCTACATATTTTTTTTTAAAAAAAACTTATTTTGATTCAATTAAAATATAATAATAATTAATTTCATCTTTATAGACACTATTCCATTTTTTATGCATATCTTTGTATAATTAACAAAAAAATCATTAAATAATTAATAATTTGTCACTATGAAAAAAGTAATGTTTTTATTAGGAGTAATTG
>JAUZOY010000080.1 GCA_030706235.1 Bacteroidota bacterium
AGTCTTTTACAGAAAGAAATATCTTAATTCATATTATAAAATAATAGTTTCAGGCCGTGTTCCTAACAATTGTATAAAGCTGTTAAATAACTATTTTGGATATGAATCAACTGTCAGAAAGAATTTAAATGTTGTAACCTCAGGAAAATTCAAAGTACCTAAATCACATAAAAATTTCATTCAGCGTGATAATGCATTACAATCAGCAATCAGGATAGGTTGTAAGGTTGAAAACATTACTCATAAAGACTTCATTCCACTTAAAATATTGAATACAGTACTCGGAGGATATTTTGGTTCCCGTTTAATGACCAACCTCAGAGAAGATAAAGGTTATACATACGGAATTGGGTCGAGAGTTATATCTTTTTATGACACAGGTTTATTCTTTATAACATCAGAAGTTGATGCAAATGCTACAAAAGATGCTCTTGTTCAAATTTATAAAGAAATAAAAACAATCAGAGAAAAACTTATTGATAAAGAAGAGCTTGAACTTGTAAAGAACTTCATGTTGGGTACACTATTAAGAGCAGCTGACGGACCATTTGCACAATCTTCTATGCTTAAAAACGTTATTGAATACAATCTTGACCTTTCATACTATACCAAATATACTGAAGAGATCAAATCAATAACGTCAGAAACCCTTCGTGATATTGCCAATAAATATCTGGAAGAAAGCAAATTGGTAGAACTTGTGGTCGGCAAACTTTAAATTTATAATAAATCCAAAATCAATAATTAATGCTTAACTTTTTTTTAGTTCTAATTTGTGTATTCATTTTTTTAAAGCTTTTTTTCAGATACATATTTCCATGGCTATTAAAACTATTTATAAAAAGGGTAACCCGCAAATTCGGACAACAAATGAATTCATTTGATACTGATAACAATAGTAATCAATCATATGAACAGAATGAACAGCACTCCCCAAAAGATAAAGCAAAAGATTTAGGAGAATACGTAGATTTCGAAGAAATAAAATAGAATAAACATGCTGATTGACTTAGAGATAAAGAAAAAGCTGCTTACATATCTTTCAGAGTTTATAACAGACAAAAGGAAAGAAAGAATAGAAGAAGTAATCAGCAAACGCACAAAGCATATTACGGTTATTCTTGAAGACATATTCCAGGCACAGAATGCAAGCGCTGTTCTTCGTACATGTGATTGTCTTGGGATACAGGAAGTACATGTAATTGAGAATATCAACGATTATAATATTAATCCTGACATTGCACTTGGTTCAGACAAATGGCTTTCAATCCATTACTATAACAACCCCGAAGACAACATAAAAAAATGCTACGATCATTTAAGAGCTCAGGGATATAAAATCATTGCAACAACTCCCCATAAGAACGATTGTACAATTGAAGAACTTGATTTAACCGGTAAAACTGCCATTCTTTATGGGAATGAAGCAAAAGGAATATCACCCCAAGCTTTGGAATATGCAGACGGATATGTAAAAATTCCTATGGTTGGTTTTACAGAAAGCTTCAACATCTCAGTCTCCGCTGGAATTAGTCTCTATCATCTTACCTGTAAACTTCGCAAATCAGAAATAAACTGGCACCTGAGCGAAGAAGAAATCACCGATATAAAACTTGACTGGTATCGGAATACTATTAAAAAAGTTGAACTAATAGAAGAAGAATTTCTAAGCAAACACTTTTAAATCCAAACAATTTATAATCATCTAGTATTAGTAGTTCTATTTTCTCTATCTGATTGATTAACCTAATGTAAGTACCATCAACTTTAGTTTGTGATTTTTTTCAGGGACCTACTCATCCTGTAATATTTAATTTTCTAAACCATTGTGCATACATGATAACCTAATACACAACTTAAAAAGCTCTTATAATCTATAAATTATAAGAGCTTTTTAAGTTGTGGAGCCGGAGGGAATTGAACCCTCGTCCAAACATGGCAATAAAATGCTTTCTACATGCTTAGCCTATGTTTGATTTTCGTGATTAAGTAAGGTACACGGCTAACCAACTTAACCCTTATTCCCTGTTATTTCGGCTGAACAGTGGGAAAATGCTCACCCTATCCCGGATTCACGATGGTTCGTATCGGAAGTATCGGGAGGACTTCCGTGAACCAGCACCTGTTTAATTTCTAAAATTAAGCAGCTAGTGCGTAATTATAATCGTTGCCGTTTATTGGCTATGTAAGTTGGGATTAACGAGTCATTCCTACAACACTCGACATGCTTACACTCTACAACTCACGCTGTCAAATCCGATCAGCCCCGTAAATTAGAATGCTCATCAAAGATACAACATTTTTTTTATATGGTTATTGTGTCGGAATTTCAATTAATTTTGCAAGTCAAATAATTAAATATCAGGTATGCTATCAAAAGCCGAAATAAAATATATTAACTCCCTTAATATAAAAAAATACCGTCAGATTTTTAAAACATATATAGTTGAGGGTGTTAAACTTATTGATGAATATATAAAAAACGACTTACCAATTGACAGAATTTATGCAACGCCTTCATGGATTCTACAAAGAGATGAAATAATAAGTTCCGAATCTCTAAATATTACAGAAATAACAGAAATCGAATTATCAAAAATAAGTCAGCTTACAACTCCGAATGAAGTCGTAGCTATTGTCAAACAGCCTGATTGTGATATAAATCAGATAAATATCGGGAAAGGCCTGACGCTTGTACTTGAAGATGTGAGTGATCCTGGAAATCTGGGAACAATTATCAGAATAGCTGACTGGTTTGGTATTGAGAATATAATTTGCTCGGAAGAGAGTGTTGATGTTTACAATCCTAAAGTCGTTCAGGCAACTATGGGATCTATAGTAAGGGTCAATGTTGTATATACAGGTCTGAAAGAGTTCTTTATAAAACAAAACAATATTGATATTTATGGTACCGTCCTGAACGGTGAAAGTATTTATTCCAAAGAGCTCAAAAGCTCCGGTATTATTCTTATGGGAAATGAATCAAGAGGTATTTCAAATGAGTTGATGCCTTATATCACTGAAAAAATATCAATTCCATTGGTTAAAACGCCATCAAAATCATCGTTCCCCGAATCACTTAACCTATCGGTTGCTACCGGCATAATTTGTTCAGAATTCAGAAGAAAAGGGAAATAATATTTGTATGAGAAAGTGTTGGATGACAGATGCAGTCTAAAAATTAACCACTATACCTTTTTTTTCTAATTCTTCTATCTGATAATCAGGAATTCTATTGCCGGCAATATTAACATAATCCAGATTTTTAAGATATAAAACAGGGGTTAAATCTTCAATAAGATTATTTGACAAATCAAGAACATGTAAATTTTTCAAATTGCTTAAAACATCAATATATTCTATTTGATTATCTGACAAATATAATTCTTCAAGGTTTTTGAGGCACCATAGTTCTGAAATATCAGTGAGTTTGTTAAACGAAATATCCAGACTCATAACATGCCTGCAAAGCTCCACCCCATCAAGATTTTCAATTCCAAATTCTGATAAGTTTATTTCATCTATTCCTTCTAACTGATACGAAGAGAAATCTATATCAGAGCCACTGTATATTTTCTTTTTCAGTGCATTATAAAATGAACTGTCCCCTTTAAAATAATTATAATCATCATCATCCTTTTCTTCATCTTCAATACCATATAAATCATTATTATAATCTTCATGAGAATAAGTCCATACTTCATCTTCAAATGATTCAAAATCATCTTCCAAAAATTCTGAATCTGCGACAATTTTATCAATATCCTCTAAAAGGAAAATATGAGTGAATTTTTTTAAACTTTCATTACTTCCGGCCTGATAGTGTTTATCTATTTCATTTTTATAATAGATTTCTTTATCAGGATGATATGTCATTATTAGCTTAGTGAAACATTTATTAATATTTTTAGTATCTATGTTTAAATATTCTGAAACAAGGTTTGATATAGTTCTTATACATTCATATTCTTCAGCCTTATATAGTTCTACAATCTTAGCAGTTATATTATTAAGATTTTTACCACAATAGGCTTCTATTAATCTTCCATATAAATCATCAATACCCATACCTTATTTGATAGCTATTTTATATATCCTTTTTTATAAATAAAACTACAAACACTATACTTTATTCTTATTTTAAAAATATCTTTTACGTTAATACACCAAATTCATAAATACAAAAATGGATAAAAACAAACAGTGTTGTGTAATATTTTTTTTAATTAAATAATAATAAAAGATATTAAGGAAAAACAGAATTTATATATACTACAATAAAACAATAAAAACTTCGTTTGAAAATTACTATTTTTGATTTAGTGCTATTTTTTTTGTAAAATTAATAAGCTTAATCATTATTTTGTAAAAGCTTTAAAAGAATGAAATTATTACCTGTATTTCTAATAATTATTTTTTTACAAGTTGTAAACGCACAGGGACAGGTATATAGAATAGATAAAAGAGAAAGGCCATTACTGGTTCTTATTGAGCATAATCCATTTATAAGATTTGAAAATTCTAATGCACCAACTTTTATAGCCTATGAGAGCGGATTAGTAATTTATAAAAAAAAGACAGGTAACAGATGTTACTTTTATAAGGCTGTTTTAGATAGTATTGAGTTAAAAAATTTTTTTAAAGAATTGAAATTAAATGAAGACAGTTTATACAAATTACCAAAATTTGTTGAATTAAATTCTAAAAAAACGGCATACATTTCTGATATAACTACAAATGAATTGATCATCTACACAAAAGATTCAACAAAGTATATATCAGCACTCGGGAATCCGTTTACAACGGAGTTTAACAATACAACGCCCAAATTTCTTTATAACATAATTCAAAAGCTCAAGAATTATATAAATGAATATTCAATAAAATGGGAGCCTCAGAAATTTGAAGTAAGACTTTGGATAAACAGTGAATCTACAGATGAATATGTTGAATGGCCATCTAACTGGCCGGATATCTTCAGCAAGGATGCCATAAATATCAAAGATATGCCTGAACCTGATCATTATACTATTACTTTGGACTATAAATACTTCAAAAAGCTAAATGAGCTTATTAATAAAAACGGAAAACAGAGATCTGTTTTATTAAACAATAAGAAATGGGCTGTTTCATACAGGCTTAAATATCCGGGAACAACTAATTGGTGGTAACATTTATTCCTTTATACATTAATGTCCGAATTCTTTAAATTAATGTCTGATTTCTTTAAATTTTAATAATTTTGCCAAATGAAAGAATTCAGAAAATATCAGTCTTTATTGATTGTTGCAGTTACTATTGCAATTATTACTTTGGTTTCTTTTGTAGATAAAGAATTTATATTAGGACCTTTTAAAATAAAAAAAATCAATCTTTTTTCTGATATTTTAGCAGATAATCAAGCAAACAAAGCAAATGCCGATTCAGTATATGTAGATTTAAATCCTCCATCTGATTCAGCACTTAATAAAGAAGATAAAGGGTTTTATGTTGCTACTAAATACGATACATCCAACTATAATGGTGTTAATAACTTAAACCCTTTATATGATTTTTTTGAAGCGCTGAGAAACACTGAACTTAACGGAGATAAAACAAGAATTGCATATTTCGGAGATTCAATGATAGAAGGAGATCTAATAACACAAACTTTAAGGTATGCTCTGCAAAGCAAATTCGGAGGTTCGGGTGTTGGATATGTACCTATAACAAGTCAGACATCAGGATTTAGAAGAACAATAATTCAAACATTCTCAAACAACTGGCAGACATGTTCTTTTGTTAATAAAAGTTGCATTGGCAGTTTATTCGGAATGAGCGGTTATGTTTTTACGCCACAAACCGGCAATAATCCTTCAGATTCAATAAAATATCAAAATCCAAGCTGGGTAAAATACCACGGTTCAAATGCATATACAAATCTAAGTAAATTCTATACTGTAAAAGTTTATTACGGAATGAGTACTAAGAAAAATTATATAGATTATGAACTTGACGGACAAAGATATATTAAAAGAATTGAAGGGAAAAATTATGTAAATGAATTGATTTCCAGCAGTGATAAACCTGTATCAAATGTTAAAATTAATTTCTATGCTCATAATCCTATGAATGTTTATGGTGTAAGTTTTGAAAGTCCCAGGGGAATATTTCTGGATAATTTTTCTTTCCGCGGAAATTCAGGACTTAATCTTACTTCTATTCCTGCAAAAATTTTAAAAGATTTTAATAATTATTTTAATTATAACTTAGTTGTTTTACAATACGGCATTAATGTTTCAAATCCCAATATGAGAAATTTTGCATGGTATGAAAAAGGGATGATCAAAGTTATTAATCATATTAAAGAAAACATCCCAAATGCCAGTATATTATTGATAAGTGTGGGTGACAGGAGCTATAAAAACACAAATAAATATGAAACTGACCCAAGTATACCCATATTGATTCAGACACAAAAAAGGATAGCTATTAAAACAGGAATAGCATTCTGGAATATGTTCGAAGCAATGGGAGGTTACAATTCAATGGTTAGTTGGGTTGATTCAATCCAACCACTTGCCAACAAAGATTATACCCATGTAAATTTCAGGGGAGCCAACAGAATTGCCAATTTATTAAAAACTGATATTCTTAATGAATACAATAACTTTAAAATATCATACCATCAATCTGCAAAAGCTCATAGTTAACATATTAATCTTGTTATGCTTTACAGGATTTTTAAGAGCTCAGAATAATGAGGATATTACGAAGTATTCAAATATTGCAAATATCCAACTTAATAGTATTAGTAATAATAAAGCTCTTTACCCCTTTTATGAAAAATTGTTTAAGCTTGAAAAAAATAAAGAAAATAAAATATCCATAGTCCATATTGGTGACTCACATCTTCAGGCAGATTTTCTATCACAAAAAGTCAGGATATTTTTTCAGAACACATTCGGTAATGCCGGAAGAGGTTTGATATTCCCATATAGATTAGCTAAAACTTCCGGACAATCAGGATTTTCATCTTTTTCACCAGCTTTATGGGATAATTCAAAAATCATATATAGAAACAGGAAATTACCTATAGGAATTTCCGGAATCACTATAAAAACTGAAGATTCAAGTGCCTTTCTTAAAATTAAAGTTTTTAATGAAGAAAACCTGGACAATTCATTTGATAAAATAATACTTTTTCATGAAAAATCTCCTCAGGCTTATAATTTTATTATCTCCGACACATCTAATCAACAGATCGGATATATTAACAGCCAATTAAATACCGATACAAGTGGGAATAAATATATTTCAACTGCTATTCTGAATAAACCTGTCAATGAATTTTATTTATATGCCATTAATTCTGATACAACTCAGCATTTTGCTCAAATATATGGATTTCTTCTCGAGAAAAGCAACTCAAAGGGAATAACATACAATACCATTGGAGTAAATGGGGCAGAATACAAAAGTTATAATCATTCCGAGCATTTTATAGAGCAACTTTCTACACTTTCACCCCAATTGATAATCATTTCACTGGGAACTAATGAAGCTTATTCAGGTTATTTTTCAGAAGAATCATTTATGAACGAAATAGATAAACTCGTTGAATCTATAAAGTGTTCAAATCCGGATGCAGCATTATTGCTGACTACCCCACCCGACTCTAACAAAAAAAGAAAATTTGACAATCCTAAACTAAAACTGATAAGATCTGATATTATAAACTATTGTAATAGAAACGACCTGGCATACTGGGACCTATACTCTATCATGGGAGGTCCTGGTTCAATGAACAAATGGCATCTAAAAAGACTTACCGCCCCTGATTGCATTCATTTTAATAAAAAAGGATACTCAATCATTGGTGAATTATTATCTAATGCATTAAAGGACAGTTTTGAAAATTATGAGCATAATAGACCTCAATAAATTCCTCAACCTTTTCGTCTATGATCCCAAAAGCCCTATGTTATTTAATACAGGGTTTTTTATGTTTCTTTTTCTGGTATTCATTTTCTTTTATCAGTTTGTTGAAAAAAATAAAACAATAAAAGTATTATACCTTATTGCATTCTCTTATTTTTTCTATTATAAATCAAGCGGTATTTTCTTTACATTACTCATTTTCTCGACAATTGTCGATTACTACCTTGCAAAATGGATAGATAAAACTGAACATAAAGCCGGAAGAAAAGCAATACTGATAATCAGTTTACTCGTAAATTTCGGTTTACTAGGTTATTTCAAATATACTAACTTTTTTATTGATATAGTAAATGATGTATCAAATAAAAACATTTCACATCTTAATATTTTCCTTCCTATCGGAATTTCTTTTTATATTTTTCAATCTCTTAGCTATACAATTGATATATACAGAAAAAAGCTAAAACCACTTAGCAGCATCTTCGATTTCAGCTTTTATATTTCATTTTTTCCACATATAGTTGCAGGGCCAATAGTAAGAGCCATTGATTTTCTACCACAGATCAGAAAGAACAAAGTTATTGACCGTTTTGATATTGGCTATGCACTCTATCTTATAATCGGCGGATTGTTCAAGAAAGCAATTATATCTGATTATATATCAATAAATTTCGTTGACAGAGTTTTTGATAATCCGACATTATACTCAGGATTTGAAAATCTGATGGCAGTATATGGATATGCACTTCAGATTTATTGCGATTTTTCGGGCTATTCTGATATGGCGATTGGCATTGCCCTATTGCTTGGCTACAGACTAAAAATGAATTTCGATTCACCTTATCAATCTTCAAGTATAACTGAATTCTGGCGTCGCTGGCATATATCATTGTCATCATGGTTAAAAGACTACTTGTATATTTCACTTGGAGGAAACCGCAAAGGTAAAATAAGGCAATATTTTAACCTTATGGTTACAATGCTTCTGGGAGGTCTGTGGCATGGAGCTTCATGGAAATTTATCATGTGGGGCGGTTTGCATGGTATAGCTCTCTCTATTGAAAAAATGTTTAAAATTCCTGATATAGTAAAGAAAAATGTGATCTTTAAAATTATCGGTGTGATTATTACTTTTCACATTGTATGTTTATGCTGGATTTTCTTCAGAGCGACTTCTTTTGAAAGTGCCATTATTATTATGAAACAGATTGTCAATGCATTTAATCCTGATATTGCATTACAGGTTATTGTTGGTTATAAAGAAGTATTTATCCTTTTTGCTTTGGGGTATGCTCTTCATTTTATTCCAAAAAACATTGAACTTTTTATCCAGAATAAGTTTTCTCTTACTCCTTTTATTCTAAAACCGATAGTTCTCGCAATGGTTATATGGTTGGTGATACAAGTTAAATCCTCTGATATACAACCATTCATATATTTTCAATTTTAATAACAGTAAATTTAAAGAGAAAGTTTAATTCCAAACTAAATATTTTATAAGAGCAGGCGTACAATTACAATAAAAAATTTTTTTTAAATAAGAATATGACAAAAATAGGACTACTATCTGATACACATAACTATCTACACCCTGCAGTATTCGAATTTTTTGAAAAATGTGATGAGATCTGGCATGCAGGTGATATAGGTAATATTTTAATTGCAGATAAAATTGCCCGTTTCAAACCATTAAGAGCTGTATATGGAAACATTGACGGACAGGATATTAGAGTGGTTTATCCTAAAAATCTAAGATTTATGTGTGAAAATGTAGATGTCTGGATGACTCATATAGGAGGATATCCGGGTCATTATTCTATTGAAGTAAGAAATGAACTATTTCGCAACCCTCCAAAACTATTTATCTCAGGCCATTCACATATTCTTAAAGTGATGTACGACAAAAAGCTCCAATTACTTCATATAAATCCTGGAGCAGCAGGAAAATATGGTTTCCAACGTGTTAAAACTTTAATCAGATTCGAAATTGATTCAGACAGAATTCAAAACCTGGAAGTGATTGAATTGAAAGATTTATAAAAAAAGCCTCAAAGTTTAATCCTTGAAGCCTTTTATTAATTTTAAGATAAAAATATCTATTTCTTAATGTCCATAGGTTTAACCTGACCTTTGTGCATTCCCTTTTGTTTTTCCATAAAACTAAGATATTGCTGATAATTCTGTTCATTATCAATAATTTTCTTAATTTTTTCATCTCTTTCTTTTGCTAAACCCTGAATTCCATCGATATTTTTTTTATCCATAGTTATCTGCATTTGAGTATAGTACTCATTAAAAGCAGCAGTAATGCTTTCTTTTTTAGCTGGATCAAGTTTTACATCATTATACAATCTGTTTGTCATAGTTTTTGCTCTTTCTTCAGTTGACATTCCCATATGGGTTTTTTGCTGAGCAAATACGCCTGTCGACATTATTAATGCCATTAAAGATATAAATAAAATTCTCATAAACGTTTTTTATTAAATGGTTAAACAATTAAATTTATTAAATTAATAACAGTAGGATATAAAAAATATTGTTAAGTTTAATTAAAATTTAATAATTAGATGCAATATTATTTATTATCCTTACCTTAATCAATAATCAGTTTTTGTACTACACTATCATTTTGAGTTATAATCTCAAGTAAATATGCTCCTTTCCCTAAATCAGTTCTTATCTCTATCTCAGCACCGTTATACACTTTAAATTCATCATCTTCAAATACTATTTGTCCTAAAACATCATATATTATTACAGTAATAATTTTATCAGTAATACCATCTGTTTTTATTTTGAACGCACCCTTGCTCGGATTGGGGTATATTTTAACAGTCATCTCTGAAACAGTCTTATTCCCGGGAACAACAGTCACAACAACATTATCACTTGCTGAACAGCCCTGATTATCAGATATTGTAACAATATAAGTTGTAGTAGAATCAGGTTTTACCTTAATAATTGAAGTTGTATCGCCATTACTCCATTTGAAATATGTTCCGCCGGCAACATTTAAGGTTGTTGAAGAATCCTTAACTATAGTTATATCGCTACCGGCATCTGCTTTAATGGAATCTACTGAAACAACAACATTTGATGTACCTGAACAATTACCTGATGTTACAGTTACTGAATAAGTTGTCATCTTTAAAGGTAATATAGAAATTATCGCAGTAGTATCACCGGTATTCCATAAATACTTACCTCCACCTGAAGCTGTCAATTTAACAATCTGCCCGTTACATGAAACAGTGTTTGATCCTGCACTTGGAAATGAATTTTTAACATTAACGAATACAGTATCTTTTGCAAAACAATTATTATTATCATATACGGTTACAACATATGCCATATTTGATGTAGGAATTACTATAACAGGAGTTCCGGTAGCACCATTACTCCATGAGTAAGTTTTTCCTCCTGTTGCTGTTAATGTAACAGATGAACCATTGCATACAATTGTATCTTTTCCGGCTTTTGCAATAGGTAAATTTTTAACTGACACAGAAATACTATCCATAGAACTGCAACCATTTAAAGTAGCAGTCAGGAAATATTTTGTATTTATTAGAGGTGTTATTTTAATATTTGATGTTGTATCTGATGTACTCCATGAATAATTTCCACCACCTGATGCAGTCAATGTTAATATGTCACCTTTGCAAATGACTGTATCCTTTCCTGCATCTGCATGAATATTTACTACAGAAACAATTACATTGGCTGTACCTGAACATGCTGCCGAATTAACAGTCACTGTATAAGTTGTATTCTGGCTAGGTTTAACATTTATTATTGTAGTTGTATCACCTGTATTCCATGAATATCTATCTCCACCTGAAGCAGTAAGTTTAACAACTGTTCCGTTGCACGATGATATATTTGTTCCTGCATCAGGTTTAGGATTTTTCACACTTATAACAACATCATCCGAAGCAGTACAATTATTACTATCAGTAACAGTTACAACATATGTTGAATTAGAAGTTGGATGAATATTATTTGTAACTCCTGAAACGCCATTATTCCATTGATATGAAATACCTCCGGTTGCTCTTAATATCAGATAAGAACTATTACAAACGATTGTATCTTTACCTGCATCTGCTTTAGGAAGATTATTTACTATTACCCAAACGCTATCAACAGCAGAACAGCCCCTCAAACTTACAGTTACAAAATATTTTTTATTAATTAA
>JAUZOY010000081.1 GCA_030706235.1 Bacteroidota bacterium
AATTTTAATTAAATATTTAATTGTTTTCTTAATTAATTATTATTTATGTATATTTGTGGTAATAATTTTTAAACTAAAATTATTGGATTGGCATTACGAAACTTAAATATTTAACAATATCAACAACAAGTATGATTTATATTTCAAGTAATATTAATTAAATATAATGAATAGTAAATCATTTTAATAAAGGCTTATAAGTAAATTAAAACTTAAAATAAATGAAAAACTTAATCGCTTTGATTATTATCTCATTTTTTTGTGGGACAGTAGTATATTCTCAAACAAGTAAACTTGATAAGCGTCTGGAAAAAGCCCAGAGCTATTTAAAAAAGGATAAACCGGAAGAAGCGGCTTCCTATCTGAATGATGTACTTAAAGAGAATCCGGAATTTGGAGAAGGGTGGGACTTATTGGTAAAAATCAGGGATAATCAATATGAAAAATCGAAAAAAACAGATTATTTACTTAATGGAAATTTTACAGTTATTACTACAGATAAAGAAGGTAAGGTTGTTAAACCTGAAAACGATACATTAGGGCAATCATTTATTAAAACATTAAAAGAAATTAGTCCTTCAAAAAAGGCTCAGGAACAATATATTTATGATGCCAGGCGTGCGACATTATTATGTAATCAGGCATATTACGCATCCATGATATTACGCATAAATTTTGTTGATTATGAAGTTGATACTAATGTAAACAAGAAAGCATTGAAATATTACGATGAAGCAGAAGAAGAATTTCAAAACAAGAATTATGAAAAAGCAGCAAGATTATATAAATTGGCAATTGAAAAGCAACCGGATTTTTATAAAGCAAGTTTATATCTGGGTGATGCTTATTATTTCTCAGGGTCATATGATAACGCATTAAAGTATTTCAGTGAAGCAGCTGATAAATTTCCTAACATGCTTGAACCACGTAAATATCTTGTTGATACATATTTTAAACTAAATTTATATAAACAGGCTACAGATGAACTTATCAATTCATTTAAGGTGTATCCGGATCTTTCAAATTTTGAAAAGCTGCATGATATTTTATATCTTGACGGGAAAAGACTAAGGATTAAATGGATTCCCAGGGGATGTTTCCCAAATAAAATCGATACCGGAAAATGTGGAAAAATTGAGGTAAAAGATGAATTAAAAACTGAAAATTCAACCTGTTGGATTCAATATAGAAATGCTGCTGAAAATATTAGAAAATACTGTGATGAAAAAGGGGTAATTACAAAAACAAATCAATTAACAAAATCAAAATATCTGGAGGTTTATAGCTGGGAGGAAATGTTGAAAAACAGCCATGACCCTGCATTGGACCAGGCAAGAATTATGATGAATGAAGGGTTTCTTGACTGTTATGCGTTAATTACCTGTTTTCATATAGATATATATGATCAATACCTTGATTTTGTTTCCAAAAATAAGGAAAAAATTACTGAATATTTCCAAAGACATATAAATTAAAAATTGATATTTTTTATGAAAGATAAAGAATATGACATTTTAAAATTTCTTGAAAATATTTTTAGTTTGATATTCTTAACAATTAGTAGAACTGCAAACACATAAAGATTACATTATTTACAAATTATTAAGAATAAATCTGTATGGCAGGAGGGCATCAAGTCCGGCATAGTCTATTCCTATACGTGTAGATGTTTCAATATCTTTAGAAGAAATATTAAGATTATGATCCTCAAGCCATATCGTATTTCCAATTAAAGAAATACCTGAATGTAGCGTTTTAATACCCAATGCCTGAGCCATACTTCCCGGTCCTGAAGCTAAAGTTTTATCTGGAGCCTTCTTTTTTCTGCGTCTGAGCATTATTTCTATTCCTTCAACCGGTTTGATTCCCCTGACTAAAACTGCATGCGGAATGTTTTCTTTGTTTGTAATAATATTGAAAAGGGAATGAATACCATAACAAAGATATACATAGGAGACGCCTCCTGCAGCAAACATTATTTCAGTAGTGAAGTCCTGCGATTGTTGTATGCATGAGAAGCTTTATCTGTAGCACCTTCGTAAGCTTCGGTTTCAGTAACTATTCCGGCAGTAAGCTCATTGTCTATATTTGTGAAAATATATTTTCCAAGTAATTCCCGTGCTATAGCAACTACATCTGAACTCCTGTAAAACTCTACATCAATTTTACTCATTAATTTATCCTCTGAATTTGTTTTTCGTTAAAATAAAGTAAATATTTACCAGTCACAATGTATCCTAATTCTTCCATAAGATCTGAATATTCATTTACCTGTGGAATATCATTAGGATTATGTTTCCCTGTCTTAT
The DNA here is from genome assembly GCA_030706235.1 of Bacteroidota bacterium. Lineage (GTDB taxonomy): Bacteria > Bacteroidota > Bacteroidia > Bacteroidales > GWE2-29-8 > JAUZOY01. The sequence goes on from JAUZOY010000081.1 coordinate 2,310, forward strand.
AGTCTATGATTATAGCCTTATCATTATCAATAAGCACTCTGTCGGGACGATAAACACGGCCATTTCTTATTATTTCTCTTTCATTATGAACAGTATATCTGCCACTAAACCATTCTCTGACCTGTTCAATCTGCATTATTTCAAGGATATCTGCAATTATTAAATTTAATTCATTACTTCCAATTTGTCCATTATATTTCAGATTATTAATAACTTTTTGAAGATCATTGAACTTTACCATTTCTGACAATATTCTATGAATAACAATGCCCTTTTTAAGTTTATTGTTTGCCTGTTCTGTATCTATATATAATTCCTCATTATTTTTCCTTTTTTCACTAATCTTCTTTAACCACTTATTTATCTTTATATCCTCATTTTTGATTAATTCTGATTGTTTAGTTAAATCACTGCTCAAAGATTGTTTTTTCTCAGAATTATCTCCGAATTCATATACATTATCTTTTACTTTAAGCGTTTTTGAAAAATCTATAATGAACTTGTTATTAGATATATTACTAGCGCTATTTAAAGAGGAATATATTAATTTACTGAGTGAAGTTAAATTATTTTCCATGTTTCTGCCTATACAGGAATTAATGTATAAACGCTCAGATGCACGTGTAAACGCAACATATAATACATTAAGACTATCAAGCATAGAAAGAACATATTCTTCAATAAATGAAGCAGAAAACAATGAATTCTTAAACTCTTTTCTGTATCTGACCGGGACATATGGTAAAAGATTGAAAGGTTGTTCGTTTGAATTAACCCAAAGCATTGGTGAAGTGTATCCTGTATGAGACAGATTCCAATCAGCAAACGGCATTATAACAACATCAAATTCCAAACCTTTTGATTTATGGATAGTATATATTTTTATCGCATCTGACATCTCTGGCATTTGAATAGATTTAAGAGAACCTTCATCGTCCCACCACCTGAGAAATTCCGGAATGTTCGTTGAATATTTAACTGTATAATCAAGAACTGATTCTTTAAGTGCAATTATATAAGCATCTGTTTTTATGCTTTCTAATTCAAATAGTTCGATTAATTCATCAATCATTTCATATAATGAAAGATTGGCTAAATTATTGTCTGAATTTATATATTTATCAGGGATATAATTTTTGAATATTTCAGAAGTACGGAAATCAGAAAATATATTTTCATCAAATGGAATATCTTTAATATTGATATAATCCATGAGTATTTCTGTTTTAAGTAAATCATTCTTTTCCTGACAAATAAATCTTAATAATTTAATTATAAATTTAACATAGAAAGAATTCCCTATGATAAGAGAATCACCTGAAACAACCCTGTATTTATTTGTATGTGAAGTAAGGTAATCAGCTACAAGACTACCTTCATTGTTTGTTCGGACAAGAATTGTAATATCTTTATAATCGTAGTTTTTTGCTCTTATTTCCTCGATAATTAAGGGAAGTGATAAGAGTGATTTTTCTTTCCAACCTGTAATTAGTCCATCCTCATCTTCTTCCTTATCAGAGAAGAAATTTACTCTTACAAATCCTTTCTGTAACAGTTCTTTCTTGCTTGGCTCCTGAACTAATTCTTTATATGAATTACAAAAAAGGCTATCTTTTGCAAGTTCATGATATGTATTAAGTAAGAGATTAAAAGCATTGTTAATTATAGTATTATTGAAAAGAACTATATTCTCAAGACTTCGAAAATTTTTTGATAATTGTTTTTCTTCAATTGATTCATTAAATTTTATGAGATCAGATTTAATTCCGCTTTGAAGCAGTCGCATATTACCATTTCTCCAACGATATATTGATTGTTTTACGTCTCCTACAATAACTACTTTATATTCCTGTGAAAGGGAATTAATAACCAAAGGTTTAATATTATTCCACTGGAAATCTGAAGTATCCTGGAACTCATCTATCATAAATGAGCTAAACTTATTTCCAATCTTTTCATACAGAAATGGGGAGTCTGTCGAAGAGGTTAGAATATTTAATAGTTTGTTTATGTCAGAGATGAAAAGAATCTCATTTTCAGTTCTGTATTCTGCAAGTTTTCTTGATAATGTACGGATAATTCCCAGATCATAAATATATTTGAAAGAATCATTTGCGGAATTGTATTTTAAAATATTCTTATCATAATACTCAACAACATTCGTCAGATAATCATGAAGATGATTTGTAACAATAGTCTGAATTTTTTCCTTCAAAGTCGATGTCTTAGAATACCAATCATCGTCACCGTTATAAACTTTCAGAACTGTAGCTGTGGGTACATAGTCTTTTTTGTTTAACAGTATTTTATTGAAATGATTTGCGACACCCCTTGATCCGTTTTTGAAATCATTAACACAAAGGCCATAATCAGATATAGCCTTAAGTGCTTTTTTACCAAAGTCATCCATGCTCTTTTCGAAACTATTAATTAAACTAAGCATTTCATTCTTGAAGGCTGCTACATCACTTTCATCAATTGAATTTATTTTTTGCTCAATAGCATGGAAAGATTCCTTATTAAGTTCACTGCCAAAATGTATAATCTCACGAGTGATATTCCACGTCTTTCCTTCACCAAGTCTTTCATTGACAAACTCAGTAAGCCATTTAATCAGTGATTTATTTTCTTCAAGCTCATCGAGAAGATTGTCAACAATCTCAGTAAGTACCTTATCAAAATCAAGCTCTATAGAATAGTTTACAGGTAATTTGAGTTCACGTGTGAATGTTTTTATTATATTCTGAAAAAAGCTGTCTATAGTACCGATATTAAAGTATGAATAATTATGAAGTATTCTGTTCAGTACACTTGTTGCCCTGGATTTTAATTCAGCATCGTTATATTCAGGAAAGAATGAGCGGTATTTATTGTCTTGTTTTAATTCAGATAATTCATAGAGTGCCATAATAATTCTTGTTTTCATCTCATCCGCAGCTTTATTGGTGAATGTGATTGCAAGAATGTGTTTGAATGAATCAGAAAATCTGAGAGCTATTTTTAAATATTCAAGAACTAATATGAATGTCTTTCCGGAACCGGCTGAAGATTTGTAAATCTGTAAAGACGTCATATTTTCAATTATCCATTATCAATTAAAAATTAATTCTTATCTATATCCGTAAATAATATCTTCAATTCCCTGAATTATACCTGCTAATTTGCTGTTTGTATTATTAAGCAAAATAATTGTATTTCGGTCTTCGACAATTCTTGTGAATGATGTTTTAAAACCATGCCATTGACCATTATGATAAATTACTTTTTTATCTTTATATTCCTTAAGTCTCCAGCCATAACCATATCTTATTTCCTGGTTATTTTTTAATTTGCCGGGGTTGTATGATTGTTCTTTTGTATCTTTGCTTACAAGTTTATTATTGTATAAAGCCTGATCATACTTGTAAAGATCTTCTACTGTTGAGTAAACTCCTTTGTCACCAAGTATGCAATCTATTTTATCATCATCAACCAATCTTGCTCTGCGTCCGCTTCCATAATAGCCCGAAACTCTCTTTTCATTTTTATCTACTTTTGCCCTGTTGTAAATAAAACTATTTCTCATATCAAGAGGAATAAAAATGTTTTTCTTCACAAAATCCGCAAAAGGCATTCCTGAAACTTTTTCAACAATTAATGCAAGAAATGAATAACCGGTATTAGAATAACAAAACCTTTTTCCCGGTTGAAAATTAAGAGGTAATGTACGTGTTTTAAAAAGATTAAGCACATCTCTGTTTGTAGGATTTTTTGGATTTTTCCAATAATAATCCAACAACCACATGTAATTCTGAAGTCCGGAAGTATGATTTAAAAGGTGCTTTATTGTAATATTCGGATATGGAAAATCAGGTAAATATTTCTTTACAGGATCATCAAAATGTATTTTTTTTCTTTCCATCAGTATCATAACTGACATAGCAGTAAATTGCTTACTCACTGATGCCAGTTGGAAAGATGAATTGAGTTTTAATGGTTCCTTTTTCTGAAAATTTGCATACCCATTACTGCTTTTATAAACAACTTTACCTTTTATTGAAACTAAAGCAGTACCATTAAAATTTGTCCTCTTTAAGAGCGCATCAATTTTTTCTTCTATACTTCCTTTTCTATTCTCATTGGATACTTTTTTTGATACTATTTTATTTTTCTTAACAGTTGAATTATAGTTCTTTGAATTGCTAAGATTGGAAATTGATGTTATTAAAATTAATATTATTGTAAGTATATATCGCATTCTAAATTATCTAATATAGTGTAAATTATTCAATAATGTAAAGGCTTTTCATTGATTTGTAAAATAACAAAAAATACTTGAAACAAAATAAAGAAATATGCAAGTTTTACTTATTGATGTTATAATAATTAATTAATAATTTATCATGTAATTAAGATAAATTTAATGCATATTGAGAATAATTTAAAATTAAGTACAATGAATTTATAAAATCAATTTTCATATAACTTTTTGCTTTTTAACGTTTCCGTTAATTATATAATTCTTAATATTGCATAAAATTTTTAAAGAAGTTATGAGTTACCTTGATGAATTGAATGATATTCAGAGGAAAGCAGTAGAATGTACTGAAGGGCCGGTAATGATAATTGCCGGGGCTGGTTCTGGAAAAACAAGAGTTTTAACATATCGAGTTGCACATTTATTAAATAAGGGCATAGACCCGTTTCATATTCTGGCTTTGACTTTTACAAATAAAGCAGCCAAGGAAATGAAAGAAAGAATTATAAAGATAGTAGGAGGAAATGCACCTAAAGAGTTATGGATGGGGACTTTTCATTCTGTTTTTGCCAAGATATTGAGAATAGAAGCAGAAAAACTTGGTTATCCGCAAAATTTTACAATTTACGATACAGACAATTCAAAGAGTCTTATTAAGAATATAATAAAGGAGCAGGAACTTGATGATAAAATTTATAAACCCAATATTGTATATAACAGGATATCGGCTTCTAAAAATAATCTGATATCTGCCGGTGAATATAATTCCAGTCCTGAAATACTGGGAGAGGACAGAAGCGTCGGTAAACCTAAACTGGGATTGTTATATAAACTGTATAATGAACGCTGCAGAAGAGCGAGTGCAATGGATTTTGATGATCTCCTTTTTAACATGAACATCTTACTGAGAGATTTTCCTGAAATGCTTTATAAATATCAAAACAAGTTTAAATATATACTTGTTGATGAATATCAGGACACAAATTATGCACAGTATCTGATAATAAAAAAACTTGCAGCAAATAATGGCAATATTTGTGTGGTAGGGGATGATGCTCAAAGTATATATTCTTTCAGAGGAGCAAATATTCAGAATATTCTTAATTTTCAAAAAGATTACCCTGATGCGAATATCTTTAAACTCGAGCAAAATTATCGCTCTACCAAAAATATTGTTAAGGCGGCAAACAGTATTATTTCTAAAAATATACATCAGATTAAGAAAACGATATGGACTGATAATGATTCAGGAACGTCAATTAATGTAATTCAATCGAGTACCGATAACGAAGAGGGACATAATATTGCTAAGATAATATTAAATACTATTAATAATGAAGGAGAACCTGAAAATTCTTTTGCAATATTATACAGAACAAATGCACAATCCAGGGCTCTTGAAGAAGCATTGCTTAAGCATAATATACCATACAGAATTTATGGGGGTATGTCTTTTTATAACAGGAAAGAAATTAAAGATGTTATAGCATATTTTCGTCTGGTAATAAACAATGCAGACGAAGAAGCCTTAAGACGAATAATAAATTATCCGGTAAGAGGGATAGGAAAGACTACCATTGATAAAATTACAATAGCGGCTGATCAGAATAATTGCAGCATATGGAATATCATAGATAATATTAATTCAATCAATATGGGACTTCCATATGGTACAAGAGAAAAAATCAATGCTTTTGTTCTGATGATAAAAAGTTTTGGAGTTCAAATGAAAACTACAAGTGCTTATGATTTAGCTTCTTCAATTGTTAAAGCTTCAGGTATACTTAAAGAATTATTTGAAGATAAATCACCTGAAGGAGTTATGAGATATGAAAATATTGAAGAACTCTTAAATGGTATAAAGGAATTTTCTGAAAAAGAATCCGAAGCACCACATGATGAATATAATACCAGAACATTGGATATATATTTACAGGATATTGCATTACTTACAGATGCTGACATAGAAGAAGATGATGAATATGACAATAAAAGGGTAAGTCTGATGACAGTACATGCAGCCAAAGGTCTTGAATTTCCATATGTTTTTATTGCCGGAGTAGAAGAAAATCTTTTCCCATCACAAATGTCAATTGGTTCCAGACAGGAACTGGAAGAAGAAAGACGACTGTTTTATGTTGCATTGACAAGGGCTGAAAAACAAGCATATATTTCCTTTGCTACTACCCGTTATCGTTTTGGCAATCTTACATACTGTGAACCAAGTCGTTTTATTGAAGAAATAGATTCTTCATGTCTTAATTTTCAGAAAAAAAGCACTCAAAATGCTTCTTTTGATGAAGATAATTTTGAAAATAAATTCAAAAGCCTGTTTTCTGATAAAGAACAGATTTTTGATAAGTTGCTCAATAATAATAAAGAAAATCCGTTTATTACAGACAAATCTAAATTTGTAAATGTTAATAGTGTTAAACCAAATAATAACAATAAGATAAACTATTCAGGATTAACTATAGGTTCAATTGTTGAACATGATAGGTTTGGAAGAGGAAACATTGTTAACATTGAGGGGAATAAAGATAATGTTAAGGCAACGATTGTATTTGAAAAGGCAGGTCAGAAACAAATCCTTCTTAAATTTGCAAAATTAAAAATTGTCGGATAAGCATTTATAAAGTGGAAATTTATAAATTAATACATAGAATTATTTTAAAATCATTTAAAAAAATCAGCTTCTTAAACAAGCTTATTCCAACATTGCCTGCTTCAGAGATTTTGTCAATTAAAGATTGGTTGTTTGCAAATCAAAATTCAAAAAAATATACTGTGTTAAATCAAAGTTATGCAGATAATAAAAAAGATATATTTTCAAATGCTGATAATTATATTTTTAAGAATTTAGAGAGACTTATTTATCCTGAAATTTATATTGCGGAAATCGGCGAAGCATTAGTATGTAAAAAAACAGGTTTTGCTATCAATTCTAAAACAAAAGTTTTGTTTTTGGAAACAAATATCTATGGAAATTTTTATTTAAATTATATTAAATTTAATAACTCATTCGGATTATCTAAAATATGGCGAATAAATAATTCTAGAGCTACTTTTATCTTTTCAGGATTTAATTATTATCATTGGCATTTTGAATTTCTTTACAGATTAATAAAATTTAAAGAACAGTTCAATTCATCATTGAAAATTTATTCTAATTATTCTGATTCTAATGCTGAAAAATGGCAAAAGGAAATTTTGGAAATATTCAATATTAAACATTCTGATTTAGAAATTATTCCTGCAAATATTAATTATATTGTAATACCAAATTTTTATTTTATTTCATTTGGCGGATTGGGTGCAGGAATACCAAACAAAAGCTCAATATTATTTTTAAATAATTACTTAAAAACACAATTTAATGTTAAAGATTCTGAATTAAATTATAAAAGAGTATATATCAGCAGAAAGAAAGCAAAAAAAAGGAAAGTTGAAAATGAAGCAGAACTTGAGTATATGCTAATTAATTCTTTTGGCTTTAAGGTTTTCAATATGGAGGATTTTAGAGTATGTGAACAGTATGAAATTTTTCGGAATGCAGAAGTTGTTGTTGCAATACATGGACCCGCATTAACAAATTTAATTGCTTCTTCAAAAAAGATGAAAGTAGTTGAATTATTAAATGAAAAACATATACAGGCTTGTTATTATCAAATTGCAACATCTCTTGAAATGGAATACTTTGCATTTTTATGTAAATCTGTAGATAATATTTCGCAAAATAGCGTAAAAGACTGTTTTGTATCAAATAATATTTATGTAGATTTAGAAAAACTTAATAAACTTCTTCTAAATATTTTGAATTAGCCTGAGGTTGAATTTAAATTTATTACATTTGCAAATTAAATTATTATTAAAAAATGGAATATAATACAACACGCGATAGATTGATAATTCCTGAATATGGAAGAAATATTCAGAATTTGATAAAAAATGCTGTATTAATTGAAGACAGAGAAAAAAGGAATAAAATGGCCCGAGCTATTATCAGTGTTATGGGACATCTGAATCCTCATTTAAGAGATGTTAACGATTTTAAACATAAGTTGTGGGATCATCTTTTTATAATGTCTGATTTTAAACTTGATGTCGATTCACCATTTGAAAAACCTACGCCTCAATCTTTTCAGACTAAACCTCAAAAAGTTCCTTATCCGGTTAATAATATTAAATTCAAAAGTTATGGCAAGTTAATTGAGTTTATTATTGATAAAATTGCAGAAATGGAAGATGGTCCTAAGAAGGAAGCTCTAATAGGATTAATATTCAATTATCTGAAAAGGAATTATACAAACTATAACCGAGAATTTGTAATAGATAATGTTATAAATGAACACATTAAAATATTATCTGATGGAAAAATCAATCTATTGGCAAAAGAAGAAATAATAGATACTGAAACAGATAGTAATAATAACAACACTATTGATTCTTAAATATAATAAACTATATTTAAATATTTTAATATTTAAATTTCATAGATAAAATTGAATAATTGTTTTGAAATAACAGGTGGAGAAAAATTATCCGGAGAGTTAGTTCCACAGGGAGCTAAAAATGAAGCTCTCCAGGTAATATGTGCGACACTTCTTACAAAGGATAAAGTAACTATTAGTAATATACCTAAAATCAGGGATGTATTAAATCTGATTGATTTATTAAAAAACCTTGGAGCAGAAGTTGAGGAAACAGGTATAGATGAATACACCTTTAAAACAGAATATATAAATTTTGAATATCTTGATTCAATAGACTATAAAATTAAAGCTTCTTCATTAAGAGGGTCAGTGATGATGTTGGGACCAATGCTAGCCCGATTTAAAAAAGGATATATTCCGCGACCTGGTGGTGATAAGATTGGCAGAAGAAGATTAGATACGCATTTGTCAGGACTTCAGAATCTGGGTGCTAAATTTGAGTATGATCCATATACAGGATACTATACTGTCGAAGGCAAAAATCTTAAGGGATGTTATATGCTTCTTGATGAAGCTTCTGTAACCGGTACTGCAAATATTATTATGGCATCAGTTCTGTCAGAAGGAACAACTACAATTTATAATGCTGCATGTGAACCATATATACAGCAACTATGTCTTATGCTTAATAATATGGGTGCCTTAATTAATGGTATAGGTTCAAATCTGCTTACAATAAAAGGTGTTTCAAGTCTTCATGGTTGCAAACACAGACTTCTGGCTGATATGATTGAAATCGGAAGTTTCATTGGACTTGCAGCTATGACAAAATCATCAATTACTATTAAAAATGTTGATTATGAAAAACTGGGAATTATTCCAAACGTTTTTTCCAAACTTGGTATTAAAATCATAAGAAACCAAAATGACATTTTTATCCCTGAACAGGACTCATATGAAGTTGAAACCTTTATTGATGGTTCAATTCTAACAGTTTCAGATGCTCCATGGCCCGGTTTTACACCTGATTTATTAAGTATAATACTGGTTATTGCAACACAGGCAAAAGGAAGCGTATTGATCCATCAGAAGATGTTTGAGAGTAGACTGTTTTTTGTTGATAAACTCATTGA
>JAUZOY010000082.1 GCA_030706235.1 Bacteroidota bacterium
AAAAATACACATTTCAGCCTTTCAGATTGTCCTTTTACTTCAGGACACACTGCATAGCACAGTTAATATTTATAGCACAAGTATCAACCCCCAATAATCAATAAGCTACAGAGTAGCGTAAATTAACAATTAAATCATGCTTTTTTCATTTGATAAATTTTATGTAAGTTTGTAATTCATTTTTAAATATTAATTGGAATTATAATGAAAACAATTTTAATAACAGGAGCAACAGCAGGAATTGGAAAAGCAACAGCTTATAAGTTTGCCGAAAACAAATGCAGACTGATAATTACAGGAAGAAGAGAAAAAATTCTGAATGAAGTTGCCTTTGAAATCAACGAAAAATATAAAGTAGAAGTACTGCCAGTTTGTTTAGATGTCAGGAAAAATGAAGATGTCGAAAAAGCTGTCTCCGGTTTGCCGAAAGAATGGAGAAACATTGATGTTCTGGTAAATAATGCCGGACTTGCAGTTGGACTGAACCCTTTTTATGATGGAGTAATCGATGACTGGGAAAGAATGATTGATACAAATGTAAAGGGGTTGCTTTATGTATCTAAAGCTGTTGCTAAAATAATGATTGAAAACAGAAAAGGACATATAATTAACATTAGTTCTGTTGCAGGAAAAGAAACATACCCGAACGGGAATGTATACTGTGCAACCAAACATGCTGTTGATTCATTGACTAATGGCATGAGAATGGAACTTCTGCAATTTGGAATAAAAGTTACTTTGATAAATCCGGGAGCTGTAGAAACAGAATTCTCTATTGTTAGATTTAAAGGTGATAACCAAAGAGCGAAAGATACTTATAAAGGTTATCAACCTCTTACGGGTGCTGATATTGCTGAAGCTATTTTCTATACCACTACTCTACCACAACATGCAAATATAAATGAATTAACAATTACCCCATCAGCACAGGCAACTCCGATGATATTTCATAAAAAGAATTGATATAAGTCAGGAATTTAATTTACTATATCTCCTCTGAGCCTTCTAAATTCTCTTCTGGCTTCTACTACATACAGACTGCCTGGGTATTTGGTAATTATTTCCTGATAGAATTCCATTGCTTTCTGTTTGTTATTAAATTGGTTTTTGTAAAGTTCTGCTCTCATATACAAAGCATCATCTGCAAGAATGTCTTCTCCTCTGTCTTTGACAATTGTTGCAAGCATTGAATCAGCTATTTCGAATTGCTTTCTACCGATATATATCTTAGCCTTTTTCATCAATACATCATCATAGAGAGAATAAAGAAGGTCTTTATATAACGGTGCTATAGAATCCAATACAACAAGTGCTTCATCATCACGATTCTGAAAAGAAAGAAAATCTGCTTTGGAATATAGTGCCAGTGCTGTGGTTGAACTGTCAGGATCAGTATTATCACTAATAAACATCGATAGTTCCATTGCATCATTTGCTATAAGTTTAGATGTTGCTGCTTTCAGCACATCAAGTTGTTGCTGAGCCCAACCGAATTCACCAATATAGTATGACAGCTTTGCATTTTTGAATTTTGCCATATGACCTATAGGATCTTCCTTAAGTGACTTTTCTACCTGTGAATAGAGTAAGGTTGCTTCCCATACTTCTCCTTTAATCAGCAATATATCACCAAGCTCCAATTTTGCTTCACATTGTGTTTTCAAAGGAACACCCGGCATATCAAGAATATCATTCAGTATGCTGTCTGCAATATCAATATTCTTCATATAAAATGCCTGATAATGGGCATACTCTTTAATCATTTCGACAGCGTTGGCAGTTTTACCAAGTTCATTTATCGTTGCTATATATTTATTGTTCAGATCATTAAGCTCATCCTGTGTATAAGAGACTTGTGAAGAAATTTTTTGATAGAGAGAACTTATTAACTCCATTTTTGAATTGTAATAATAGGCATTTCTGGGACCTTTATCTATTACATACTGATAACATTTTGCTGCTACATCATAACTGTTATTTGAAATACATATCCTTGCAAGATTATATAGTCTGCTTCCATCCTCACCCATTCTTCTGTCAATAGCTTTATTCTGAATATACGCCTGATCGAAATCTTTTTGCTGAATTACAAGCCATATCAACAGTTCAGAATAACTTAATACATCAGGATTTTTCTGAATTTTCTGAAGTAAAATATTTTTCAGAATATCCTGTTTTTTATTTTCAGGATCATTGTCAAAAGTAGTTTGAAGTGCATTCTGAAGAACAGTTTGATTCCCATAATTACTTTCTAAAAGGCCAAGATATTCATTATACATCTTTTCAAAATCGCCTTTCCTTTCATAAATTTCTGACAATTCATAGTTAAAGCCATAAGTACCGCTCATTGCTGCTTTACCTTTCAAATATGTTTCTATTGCATAATCGATTTCTTTTCTGTTAAGAAAAGCATTTGCCAGATCAATTATAATGTCTTTATCCTGAGAGATATTTTTTATAGCTTTTTCATATTCTTTTTTTGCTTTGTCTTTTTCCCTGGTAAAGCTAAATACATAACCTAAATCAACATTATATGCCAAAGATTGGGGATTTAATTTCATCTGTTTTCTTATAACTTTTTCTGCTCTTCCATAATCTTTCAATTCTATAAGACAATTCAAATAAGTAGAATAAACTGACAGAGGATTAACTGAATACATTTTCTCATAAAGGACAACAGCTTTATCAAATTCTTTATTCTGATAATACTGAGCTGCCAGTTCATCATCACTATTACTTTGAGCATAAATGCCGGTGAAAGCAAGCAATGACAAAAGAATAAATATTATTTTAAATATTCTATTTTTTGTTTTATACATTATACTGTTTTTCATAAAAATGTCTGTAAAATTACGAAAAAAAGAATATATTATTGCTTTATTCTTCTTATTTAATTCTCTCTCAATTTTTATAAAAATTATCACATGAGTATAATGTAACTATTTTCAGTATTTATGTAAGAAATGTACATGTATTTGATTGTATATTTGTAGCTTTATTAATAAAATCAGATCAATACCGATTTCCATCATTAACTCTTAAATTTAAATTCAGGATGCAGGATAATCCTTACTTTAAGTTTCCATTCTATATAAAAGCTTCAATATTTTTAATTGGTCTGTATACATTCATAGATATGTTATATATTGCCAGAAACATTATAGTTCCGGTTATATATGCAACAATTATTGCAATTGTACTTAGCCCTCTTGTTAACTTTCTTGAAAAGAAAAAAATCAACAGAGTTATAGCTGTTTTATGTACTATGATTCCAACAATATTAATTATTGCAGGTTTAAGTTCATTGCTGATTAAGCAGGCAAGTCGATTTGGTCAGACATTTCCCAAACTAATTAAAAAGTTTTATATCTTTATTGATCAGATTACTGCATGGGCTTCATTACATTTTAATATCAGTGATCAGAACATTAATGAATGGCTTACAAAAACACAGGATGAACTCTTTAAACATGGCGGTTCTTTTATTGGTAATACTCTTTCAACTATGGGAAATATGTTAATATTCTCACTAATAATATTATTTTACATTTTTCTACTACTATATTATGAACCCTTGATAATAGAGTTTATTCACAGACTATTCGATAAGAACAATGGTAAAGAAGTGAAAGAAATACTTGCAGAAACCAAAACGTTAATACGTAGTTATCTTACAGGGCTTCTGATTGAAGCAGTCATAGTTGCCGTATTATATTCCACAGGCCTGTTTGTTATTGGAATAGATTATGCCATAATGCTCGGAGTCATGGCTGCACTTCTAAATTTCATACCCTATCTTGGTGGTATAATTACATTGACCATAACACTTTTAATTGCATTTTTCACAAAAGAATCACCATCATATATGCTTTTTGTTTTCATACTTTACCTGATTATCCATATATTAGATAACACTTTCATTCTTCCTAAAATAGTCGCATCAAAAGTCAAATTAAATGTATTGGTGTCAGTAACTGTAATTCTGCTTGGAAATTATTTATGGGGTGTCGCTGGTTTACTTATTTCTATTCCTGTTACCGGAATCATTAAGCTTATCTTCGATCATATTGAATCTTTAAAACCTATTGGATTCCTGCTTGGGAAAAAATATAAATAGGTTAAGAAATTGTTCTGATTTTATTTTTAAAAAATACTTGATGTATGCTATATCTGAGCTCATAATCTGATAAATAAGCTTTTACGCCCCTCTCCTTTGGGAGAGGGGTTGGGGGTGAGGGCTTAATTTTCAGCTGTATACAATTCTTTTTTATAATTCAAAACAGTTTCTAAGTCTATATTTACTTATTTGACAGCAATGCAACGAATTATATTTAATATTATTCTATACAAATCTTTTCCCTGTAAAGTTTTCCGTCAATTAAAAGTTTAATCAGATAAATTCCCTTTGGGTTACCTTTCAGATCAAAAGAAATATTCGTCGTATTAATGAATGCTTTAGATAATATTAGTTCACCTTCAATATTAAATATTTCGACCTTAACGTTTGATGCCGGTTTTGTTTCAAACGAAACCTCAAATTTACCCAAAGAAGGATTCGGATATGTTTTTATTTTTTCATTATTTAACTGCGAAATAATATGATCATCATTACCGGTAGAGACATCAGGTAATTGATAAGACCATAATCCATTTGAATTAAGAGATTGAGTTTTATTTCCTGAAAAACCTGAAAATGTTTCAACCGTTTCATTTTCCAGAGATACTTTCCATACTTTGGAAAAATTCATTTTCATACAAATATAAATTTCTTTTTTAACAGGATCAAACAACATAGATAATTGAGTAGGACAAGAACCTGATGTTTGTATTGTACGTTTAAGCGTTTCAAATCCGTCATTATAACTAAATGATGATTTATGTTCATTAACATAGCTATAAGCCGTTTTATAACGAGTATCACCTGTACCATGTACAGAACTATAATCCATACCTATAAAATCATAATTAGGAAAATTAGTCATTACAATAAAACTATCCTTTACAGATGTAATTCCATTATACGAGCCAAATGGTTCAACTACAATGGCATTACCTGAAGAATCAGCAAACAAGGAATGCAAATTTTCTCCCCATGATGGTACAATTAATCGCGATCCTATATAATTTGTTATTTCATTTACTGTTGACAGGTAATCAATTGAATAATCATTTAAATTACTAATAGCCAAAGCACCTGGTCCAAATGCGAATTTGGGTATACCATTATTATAATACAGTTCCTGGTAATTGTTAAACAACCCGTTATTATTAAATCCTGCTATATATTCATTTGAGCCGAATTTAGCCATAAATACTTTTTTATTTCCTATATGGGTTATTGAGAATTTTATATCAACATTTGAATAATCAAAATTCATCCCATACCAGATTTCTCCCGAATACACTGCAAAACTTGTACATCCAAACATCTTTCCACAGAAAAATGCACTAAGGATTATTATAAAGGTAAATCTTAAAATCTTTTTCATAGTTATCTGTTTTTTATTAAACCAAATTACCCATTCTTATGGTAGAAGTCGTTATACCCAATTAAATTCTCAGTTGAATATACATATCTCTATATTTTGGATGATTCATTCCCAAAACGATAAATCTTAACTATAACAAAGTTACGAAAAATTCACCACATATCAAAATTTAATCAGGAGATAACAAAGTATTAACCATACGAAACCAATAAATGATCTCGTATGGAGAAAAAACTTGAAGTAAATTTTTGTAGTTAAGAAAAAAGCTGAGTTTAAATACCGATTAAAAGAACTTCTTTAATTTCTCTTTTGCAGCATTTTTCACTTTATCCTGTGCATCTTTTTTTGCTTTTTCAGCAGCAGCTTTTGCCTTATCTTCAGCTTCTTTCTTTAATCTGTCAGCTTCAGCTTTTGCCTTCTCTTTTTCTGCATTTATTTTTTGTTCAGCAGTTTTTTTAGCCTTATCAATTTCTGCCTTTGCCTTTGCTTCGAGTTCAGCCTTCTTTTTACTCAATTCTTCTTTTGCTTTGGATTTAAGATCTTCAGCAACATTTTCCGCTGCTCCCTTCAGATTAACACTTACTTTAGGATTTGTAACAGTTCCCGAAACAAGTGCATCAACTTTTACCATACTTCCAACGCTGAAATTAGCTCCCTTGCTATTTGCCTTCGCTACCATATTGTTTAATACATCATTTGCCTGTTTACCAAATTCAGACTTAGGTATTTCAAACCCGATCTTATATGCAAGTGTCTGATCAAATCCATTATAACCCGATATAGTAGCTTTTGTTCCGGCTATACTGGTGTTGAATGGTTCAACATTTACTTTGCCGTCAGCAAACTTAAACGATATATTCAGATTCTTTAGTTCCGGATTACGATATTTATCCATTTTCAGTGCACCGGCAATTTTATTCATAGTTTCTGAACTTTCAATTATCACACTTTTAGTCTGCAATTTACCACCACCATTCAAAGTATTAAGAACCGGTTCCATTTTTTTATCAAGATCCGTTTTCATAGATAGGTTACAAGTAAACTTTCCCTTACAGCTATTAGCAATCGGAGCAAGTTTTTTCATTGTCACAAATGCCATAAAAGTCTTTTTTATATCAAAATCTGTAATATTAAAATTCATATCTACTTTGGCTTTTTTAGGTACTTTCGTATCATAAGAGCCATTCAGCCCGAGACTTCCGTCAAGTAGATTCATCTTAAGATCTTTCAGATCAACTTTTCGGTCTCTTACAATCAGATTCCCTTTTACATTTGAAATATCAATTTTATCATATAAAAGTTTTTTAATTGATGCATTCATTTCAAAATCAACATTACCGGGAATTTCAATAAGAGTAAGATGTGAAGTATCTTTTACATTTGCCTGCTTTGCAGATGCATTTTCACTCCCCATAAATTCATTAATATCCATATAATTAGAAACAAGATTCAACTTTCCTTTTATAGTTTCATTTCTGACAGCATAAGCTATAAAATTATCAAGTGTACCGTTTGCTTTTATATCTGTCTTTCCAATCTTTGATTCAAAATTATTCAGGGTAACGTTCTTCGGATTGAAAGTAAGGTTTATTTCCTTTACATCAGTAGGTACAGGCATTTCTTTTGAAGCATAATACAAATTAGTTATTTTCAGATTTCCTTTAGCATCGAATTCTTCATATCTCTTTTTATCAATACTTGACATTCTTCCTTTAGCGGTAATATCTGTTGTCAAAAGTCCTGATATTTTTGTTCCGGCTTCCAATGGCACAAACCTTGATATTTCCGCAAGATTAACCCTACCTTTAAAAATAGCGTCAATCTGTGCATCAGAGACTGGTGTTTTAACATTTAACTTCGCATCGAACTGATCCTGCCCAAGTTCAAAATGTAATTTAGATAAATTAATAACTGTATGATCTGTTACGCCATCATTATTATTAACTTTTAAATTTAACTGAACATTTTTAACTGCAGTTGGTAATGACGGGTACTGGAACATACCGTTTTCTATAAGCATGTTAACACCATATCCCGGCAGACTTTTATCATTGTAAGTTCCTTTAACAAAACCATCAAGAGCTAATCTTCCGCTTGATTTGACCTTATCAAAATCTTTTGTGTATACAGCAGGTATCATTGACATAATATTTTTAAATTCGGTCTTCTTCAATCCGTATTTAAAATCCATAACGATATCTTCTTTAGGCATAGAAATAAATCCGTCAAAACTGAGTGTCAGATCATTCATAACAAGTTCGTTCTTATTAAATGTAAATTTCATATTTTTCATATCCATGTCAAGATCCATCTTCAGGTCGGTCTTTACTTTGCTCAGATATTTTACACCTCCATAACTACAGCTTAATTCATCTATCATTGTCTTTGTAGTCATTGTGAAATTATCCTGAGTAAAATCACCTTTCAATTTATGATTTACATTTTTCATCAACAATTTAAGATTCTTTGTATCATCCTCATAGACGATATATGCATTGTCAATAATAAATCCTTTCAGTGAAAGTTTAAATGATACAGGTTTCGAAGGTGCTTTTTTGGTGGTATCTGCTGATGGTTTTGTGATATCCCAGCTTGCTTTCCCGTCCTTTAGTACTTTTGCAAATATTCGAGGATTTTCAAGCTCAATAATCTTAATTTCCATTTTTTCACCCTTAATAACACTCATAATATCGAGTGTAATATTAAAGTTTTTTACACCCGTCAATGTATCTCCGTTAAATTCATTTACACCAACAATACTTAAATCATTTACAGAAAGAGTAATATCCGGGAAACTCTTAAATACACTCAGACTAAAATCTTTCCAGTTGACTTTAGCATTCAGATTCGCATTAACCTCTGTTTTTGCCTTTTCTATAATTTTATCTTTGTAAACAAAAGGAATTATTATACCTGCTATAATTACTAATAAAATGATAATACCAAAAATTATCAAAACCTTTTTAACTATTTTCATAACTATTATTTTTAAGAATAAAGTGCAAATTTATTAATTTTTATTTATTTCATTTTCTTCAATACCAAAAGCCAGCTCCATTACCTTATATGGTTTCCCATCCTTATCAAATATAGGATTACATATTCCTTTTACCAGAAAAGTATGGCCATCTTTTGCGATTCGTTTCATAACGCCCTCAAAATGATTTCCTCTTTTCATATCATCCCAAAACTTCTTATATCCTGACGATTCATCTAAATTCTTGTTATCAAAAAATATACTATGATGTTTACCTAATAAATCATCTGTAGTATACCCTGATAATTCATTTAAAATTCTGTTTACATGCAGAATTTTTCCGTTAAAATCATATTCCAGAACAGCTACTGTTTTATTTATAGAATCAAACAAGCCGGCCATTTCAACATTCTGTCTGGCCAATTCTTCTTGTGTAGCTGTCATCTCTTCCATTTGTTGTCGAAGCTCTTCTTCTGTAGCTTTTAACTGATTATTCAATTCCTGTGCTTCAATTTCTTTTTCTTTTACTTTTGATATATCATTGCTGATTACTATTATTTTTGAAAATTTTTCATCAGTATCTTTTAATGCAGTATAGGTACAATATAAATATTTTTCTTTATTATTAAAAAGATATAAATGGCCTCCTCTCTGTGGCATTCCATTTATTATATTTCTCCAGAAAACATTATATTCATTTGATTCTACTATACTTGCAGGCATAAATTCTGTAAGCTTTTTACCAGTAACTTCATCTATTGATAATTCTGACATTATAAGGAATAAATTGTTTACAAATATTATTTCTCCTTCCATATTCAACTCTAATCTTCCGTAAACTGTATCTATTGAATCCTGTAGTGATTTCAATTCAATTTGATGTTTATTTATTTTTTCATGATTTTCTTTCATTTCTGTCAATTGCTCAGCAAGTTTTGCTTCATGTATTTTTAATTCATTGTTTTGTTTTGAATATTCTTCTTTTAGTTTTTCCAGTTCTTCCTTTTGAATCTTATCCTTTTGCAGCAATTCTTCCTGTGCCTCCTTTAATTCTTCCATATTTCTAATTCTCTCCTCTTCCTGTTTTCTAAGCAAAGCTTCTTTTCCTTCGGATTCCCTGAGTAACTGCTCCATTTCCAGCGCCTTCCTATGTGCTTCTTCCTGTGTTGCCGTTAGTTCCTCCATATTTTGTCTCATTTCCTCTTCCTGACTCTTAAGCTGATTTTCATTTTCAGCAGCTTCTCTAAGAAGTCTTTCCATATCGAGTGCTTTTCGGTGTGACTCTTCCTGTGTAGCCTTCAGTTCTTCCAGGTTCTGTCTCATTTCTTCTTCCTGGCTTCTAAGCTGTTCCGTTTGTTTCTGTGATTGTTCAAGTAATACTTTTGTTCTTTTGTTTATTTTTACTGTTGAGATTGCCGATGCTATACTTTCTGCCACCTTCTCAACAAATTCTATCTGAAATTTTTCTATCTCCTTAAACGATGCTAATTCAACTACTCCATGAATACTGTCATTTAATTTTAATGGTACAATAAGTATACTTCGGGGATTAGATTTTCCAAGACCGGATGTAATCTCAATATAATCTTCAGGGATTTCAGTTACATATATTGTATCTCTTTCAAGAACACAAGTTCCTGTCAAACCTTCACCTATTTCAATCCGCTTTGTAAGATACTTTTTCTTATCAAAAGCATACATCGCCACCAACTCCAGATATGTATCGTTATAATTTTCATCATTAATAATAAATAATCCACCCTGATTACATTCCAGATATTTTACAATAAATGAAATAATATTGAAATAGAATTTATCATCATCTTCTTCAGTTTTTCTTAATATTTCTCCGATTTGTGCCAGACCATTTGTAGCCCAATTTCTTTTTTCATCTTCCGATTTCCTTATTTTTTCTGATTCAGCAGCTTCCAATAAGCTTTTTCGCATTTCCAAAAGTGAATTTCCTAAAACATCTTTTTCTCCTATAATGTTGAATTCAGAAGTAAGATTTCCTATACCTATTTTACGTGCAAAATCTGCTTTTTCTTTAAGCCCGTCTACCAGAAGGTTTAATGCAGTTCCCATTTCCTGCAGCTCATCATCTGTCATAAAATCTACCTTTTCTTTTTCATCAATTATTCCAACAGCAACCTTCTTAAGAGCTTCTGTTGTTTTTACTATTGGCTTTGTAATTTTTTTTGATAACATATAATTTATTATTCCTAAAACTGCGACTCCCAACATCGCTAAAATTATAGCCAACTCGCGGGATTTATAAGCATTATAAATCAGATTTAATCCAAACAATATTATTGAAGCTGAAAGAATATATAATACTATCTTCCCGTTTAAATTTAATTTTCTCTTTATTCTCATAGACAATTTATTTTAAATCCTGATACTAACTTTAAATTCTTAGACAAAGATAAGCATTTTTTACATATAACACAAATCTCGCCGGATATTCAATTCAAGATGCAAGATCAGATAACATTCTAAAGTACCAGTTCAATTCTTCATAATACTTATGAAATTAAAACATGCGTTATCCTTGTAAAAAAGCACAATATGAATTCAGAAAGTTACACCAAAAGGGCCTGCCAAAACTGTTTCCTAATATTTGTCCCTAATTTTTTCAATATAAAAAATAAATTATGCCAAAACTATATGAATATTTTGGATTAATAATTTTATTTTTTCTCCGGAACACGAACCTATACATGTTCATTGTAAATATCAGGATAAAGAGAGCAAAGCAGAAATAATTTACATTAACGGAAAATTTAAAGAGGTTATACTAAAAGAGGTGCAGGGTAAACCACATATCATGGTAATGATGCTCCATTTCCGGAAGGTACTGTCCTGACAATTCCATTTCAGATAGAAAAACATGATTTTCTTGCACTTAATGGTGGTCCGGAATTTAATTTAATGAATCTGCATCATTCATAGTAAATTGCGATACTTAATAAGAGATGTAAATTTGATTTTTTTGTTTTAGTTTATGGAATCCCCTGAAATTTCGAATGCCATTTCCATTACTTTAACAGGGTTACCATTTAAATCAAAAATTGGATTACATATACCTTTAATCAGAAATGGGTTACCATCTTTGGCAACACATTTAATAATTCCGTCAAAACATTTTCCGCTTCGCATATTTTCCCAAAACTTCTTATATAATTCAGAGTTATTTATATCTTTATTATCAAAAAACAAACTATAGTGTTTTCCTACTAACTCATCAGATGAATAACCTGAAAGATTGCAGAGTATTTCATTAACATGCAGTATATTCCCATTGAAATCATATTCCAGGACAGCCAGTGTTTTATCTATTGCTTTTAATAAACCGGTCATTTCTGACTTTTGCTTTTCAAGTTCCTCCATTCGAATTCTTTCTTTCCTGGAAGCTTCTTCCTGTGTAGCAACAAGCTCTTCCATATTCATTTGAAGCTCGTCTTCTTTTTCTCTAAGCAGTCTTTCTTTTTCTTCTGACTCCCTTAGTAATCTTTCCATTTCTATGGATTTTCGATTAGCTTCTTCCTGAGTTGCCTGCAATTCTTCCATATTCTGCCTCAATTCTTCTTCCTGAGTTCTCATTTGACTTTCATTATCTGCGGCTTCTTTCAGCAATCGTTCCAG
>JAUZOY010000083.1 GCA_030706235.1 Bacteroidota bacterium
AAATCTCATTATCTGAAATTGTATTATCACTGTTTTTTATTGCAATTGATGATGTACTGCCGGCAGACAAAATTCCATTAGAAGGTAAGTTGAAATCATCAAGATTTGATATTTTATTGAATAGAACTGAATTAAAGTCATTGCCATTACCTCCTGTTTTTGCTGTACTGAATTCAATCAAACCATAACCTGTTTTGACAGCTCCCATAATATTAAGAAATTCTATTGTATTGTTGCTTGCATCATTTACAAACTCAAAAACAGGTCCGGCTGTAGAAGAAGATTGTGCCCTAAGGTTTTTAATCGTCCATTTACTGTCTGTGATTCCTGTACCGATTCCACCAGGTCTGCCATCAAGTGTAATATAATCTGTTCCATTGAATTTAATTAATGAGCTATCTTCACTTGCAGTCCCTGAAGTTGTTCTCATGCTTAATCCTGCAGTAGGTCGTATTATTATTTTTTTTGCCGGTTGTTTAAAAGTAATCGGGAAATATTCTCCTGTAGTTCCATCATAGTCATCCTTAAGTTCAAATGTAATATCATTGCTGATTATGGCAGAATTTAATGCGTTTACTGCCTGATAAAGTTTTGGAAAATCCCTGCTATCCCCAATACTGTAATAAGTCGAATTGAGTGTACCGGTTGTTCCTATTACAAAATATCCAAAACTCAAATTCATCGAAGGAAGACAGGAAATTGTAGCCGCCGGTGTTGAACTGTTTGTTAATGCATAATATGTTCCGTTTTGTGTTTGGCATTGAGCTATTACATTTGAATTATTCAAACCTGATTCTGTTATCTGTACAGATGCAGCTTCAATTGTTGCAGTGGTTAATATGGGCGTCAGTCTCCAGAATCTGTTTGTGTTGAGTGAAGAAAGTCCATCACCCGTAGTACCTCCGGTGCTTAATTCAAATACCTCTGCAATAATATAATTTGAACCTGCTACTCCTGATGTAAGTAGTCCTGTTATTGATATTGGCCGGTAATTTGTATTTTTCCCGATTGGAAAATAAAAAGTTCTGTCCTGAGAAGAAAATGAATTTGTTGCATTATTTGGTATTGCAAGTTTAAGAGGACCGTTAACATAAGAAGTGGCTGATCCTCCACTAATTGATGGATATGATGTTTGTGTTTGAGAAATTGTCAGAATGTTTGCAGCATCTGTATTTATAATTCCGTTTGTTAAATTTAATGTATAATTTACTGTTACAGGTATATTTAATGTTACACCATTTAATAATCCGCTACTGTTATTTATTGTTATTTTATTTATTACAAATGCATTGCCACTTATTATCTGAGAACTATTTCCATTAAAATTAAGAGTCGCTGATAAAGTGACATTTGTAATTGTCCCGGTATTTGAAAAGTTCCCTCCTATATTTATAGTGTTACTCAGGTTGATTGTTCCTCCATTATTTGAAAGGTTACCGGAAATTGTTAAAGGCCAGCTATTAACAGTCAAGCTTTTCCCATTGTTTATTGTAAGATTTGAACAAGAAATCAGATTATTATTAACAGTGACGGGCCCGTTTATTATTACATCATCTCCGGGAACCGGGGCAACGTTACCAACCCATGTAGCATTAGTTGTCCAATTGCCACCGCCCGGATTGGATGTTACAGTATTTGCAACTCCTTTAAAGCTGAAAACAAAAATTGTTTCTGCAAGAATAAAAAATGCAATCTTTTTCATGGATTTGAATAAGATTATATTAATTATTAATGCAAAAATAAAAAACTATTTACGAAATAGCATATATTTAAAATAAAATTATTTTGTAATCTTTTGTATTGCCGATAAAATAAGAAATATTTAAGGCATGTATATTATTTACCATTTATTTGAAGAGCTTCTTCCTTAGTAATTCGTTTACCCTGATAATATGCTACAATAAAGGAATCTTCGCAACCTCCATTTTTTTTGAAGTTTTCAATATATTCACCGGCTTCTTTCAGGGAGTCGAATTTACCTATCATGTATTTGTAAGCATTTTTCTCAAAACTAACTATAATTTCTTCATTAATACTACAGCTTTCTCTCACATATTCTTCCCTGTTTTTCTTTGCAGTCGAGCTAACTTGTATTCTGTATATAGCTCCTCCAATGTATATTGGTTTAGCTGTATCAGAAATTGTTTTTGGCTGTGCTGTTTCTTCTTTCTTTATTGGTTCAGTTTTTTCAACTGGAGACAAAACCGGCTCAACTTTCTTAAACGGTTCTGAAACTGTTTCTGGTTTTGCTTCTGTTTTTTCTCCGAGACCAGGTTGTTCGACTGAGTTTTCAACTTGTTTTTCTTTCTTTGATGCTTTAGCTTCAACTGGTTTTGAAATGTTTTCCTTCTCAATTACTTTTACCCATTTCACTTTTCCATTGACAATTATTGCTTTATAATGGTCTGTTGGTTTTTTTGAGGCTGATTTATTTGTAGTTGACGATTTGGATGTATCTGTTTTATTGCCATTCTGCAAAGTATTTTTATTCGCTTTTTCAATTCCGTGTTTTTTATCTGTTATAATTGTTTTATTGGCAGTATTAAGACTGTCTCCCATTTTGACCCATTTGATTTTCCCGTTTACAAATATTGCTTTATAACCGTCATTATCATATTTGCTTTCGGTAATATTATATTCCGGTTTATTTGTAGAAATAATATGAATGCTATCTTTATCTTTTAATGTTTCAATTTTTACTTTTGGTTTTGATGTATCTGCAGTTATTTGCTTATTATTATTTTCCTGTGTAGAAACAGCGTTTTCCGGAAGAACAATGATTTCATTATTATCATCATCATCTTTTAATGTGTCTTTGGGAGTTTTATTTACCTGAGCAAAAATCAGTGATTGGACTAATAATAAACTTATTATGAATATAAAGCGTATGGATTTCATTTTGAATTGTTTAAATAAAATATTGATTTATTCATTTAATGATTAAATATTATTAAATGAGCTACTTAAACGTTAATTTATGAAAATAGTTACAATTTGTTTCAAATAACATATTAACCTATTTTCGCATTTTCTTTATCAGCTTTCTTGCTTTTGCAGCAAAAGCAACAGAATTACGGTCGATTTCATTTTGAAAAATAAGGATCAATTCATCCTGTAATTCGGGAATTCCATGTGCAATTTTATAAAGAATGTCCATTGAATAAACCTTAACAGCAACAGGCATAAATCCATCCGTAAGAAAATTAATGCATCTGTCATAAATAATACCATGGTGTATTTGTGGTACATTGATAAGACTTATTACCTTAAGCATATTTCTCAATACAGATCGGTGTTTATATAAATCTATATTTATTACAAATTTTTCATGATGAATCTCAAGGCATTTTTGGTTATTTTCAATTAATACACTTATTACCCATGACGCTCTTGCATTTATAGGGTAGGGTGCATTTAGCACAAGATTCCACAAATCCTGAAATCTGGATTCATCTTCTTCAATAGTCTGAGCAACATATAATGTGTTGTTCTTTGAAGCTTCAGTTTTCAGTTGTTTTGATATATCCATTAAATTCAAAACTATTTCTGTACTTATTCGATAATCCGCAATAATATCCATTCATGCTCAAATTGAAATAATTCAGCATCTCTTGATAAAGGTGTTATACTCCATCTGCATTATTATCGGTTAATTAGTGGTACTCAATGTGTTGATTTCTATAGTGCTATATAATGTACTCTATTATTGTAAAAAGCAGTCTTTTAACTTTTGTGATTTATAATCTTATATAATTGTTTTAAATCATTTGACTTTATATTGATTGAATTATTTATTTGAACGGAATATATCACTTCACCTGTTTTTGCATTTGTTATATAAATAAATTTGCCAGTATTATCAAAATTCATAAACATATAATAGAATTTATTATCATCTGATAATATTTTTTCATTTAAATCATTTGCCGTTAATATTTTATATTTATATTTATAATCTTCAAATATTTCTTTTTCCTCATGTTGTTTTGTCTCTTTCCCATTAAAAATGCTTCGACTAATAAGTACATAATTCGGTACATATAGAATACCGGATTTTAAATTTTTTAATTGAACCTCATCAAAATAGTCCTTTAATGGATTGACTTTTTCTCCTTTATCAAGTAAAATTTTAAATTCCTTAATATAGTTTTGGGCTATTCCCGGACTCCAGTTGTAAATATGTCCTTCACCATTAAACTGATAGCTGAAAATTTTGTCGCATATTCTATATGTTTCCATATCTGTTTGTAATTTAACTTTTACTAAGATATTTCTGAACCTGTCGCCATCAAAAACATTACGTTTTTTCTTAAAATAACTTAAATCGCTTGTCCAAAGACATAAAGAGATTTGACATCCTGTCATGCTACTCTTACTAAAACCTGTATTATTTGTACTGGTAGTGATTGTTTCTAATGCAAAAAATGATAAAAATGAATTTTCTGGTTTTAAGTACTTTTCAAAGTCGCCTGACTTTATAAATTCAACTTTTTTTGAAATTGTCCAGTTTTTCTTGATAGCATCTATATATTCTGCTGAATTTGCATCTTCAGGATCTTTCATTATAACATATGTAGTTCCATTCTTTATTCTTGGATAATCATCAGAATTTTTCATTTCGAATTGAGCAAATGTCTTTGAATAAAATGACATTGTTATTACTGTAAAAATAATTAAAATTTTACTGAAAATATTATTTTTCATCTGTTTATAAAATAAATTGTATTGTTAAAATTTCACAAAATTATATATTTATTTGTAAATATCTATTATTTTTTAATAATATTGCATTTATAATATGATTGCTAATTAATTTACATATTAATTAATATTATATCTATTTTTGCAGTTCTGTTTATGTTTTATTAAATATTTATATGAAAAGATTTATAGTAATTGCCTGTTTTATTCTAATTATTACCTCA
Source organism: Bacteroidota bacterium (assembly GCA_030706235.1). GTDB lineage: Bacteria > Bacteroidota > Bacteroidia > Bacteroidales > GWE2-29-8 > JAUZOY01. Next base: position 4,926 of record JAUZOY010000083.1, read on the forward strand.
ATTGGAATGTCTCAATCAGTTGATATTAATAACTTTTATTCACTCGAATCATCGGGTAAAAATATCCCGGATGACTTCAGAAAAAGAATAACGGATAAATTTAATGATCAGAAAAATGTTTTTACATCAAAAGATGACTCCAAAAAAACAATAAAAAATAAAATGGAGTATCTGCAGGTAAGTAATTATTGGTTGGATAAATATATTACCGGAGGTAAAGTCATTTTTAATGATACTATCAGTAAATATCTTGGTATGATTGCTGAAAATCTTCTGAAAGATAATAAACCTCTTGCAAAAAGTTTGCGTTTTTACCTTACAAAAAGCCCTGGTGCTAATGCCTATTCTTTTGATCAGGGTGTTATCCTTGTTAATATCGGTCTGATAGCTCAAACTGAAAATGAAGCACAAATTGCTTTTATTCTGGCTCATGAAATCTCACATTACCTTAGAAAACATGGGATGGAAAAATACCTGCATAGTAAAAAAATAAGCTCAACTTACGGTGTTGGTTATCTTAATGATGATCAACGACTATTGAGCGAACGTAAGTATTCAAGAAAAAGCGAGTTTGAAGCTGACGTGGATGCTTTCAATAATTTTTATAAAAATTCTGAATATAGTATTAACGCTCTGATTAAGGGCTTTGATGTTCTTGAATACTCTTATCTTCCTTTTGAAGATATTAAATTTGAAAAATCATTTTTAGAAACAGAATATCTTAAAATTCCTAATGAATATGTGCTCAAGAATGTTAAACCTGTTGGATTTCTTAATTATAATGATAATGATTCCTTGAGTACGCATCCTAATACTCAAAAAAGAATAGATACTATTTCTTTTCTTGCAAAAAATATAGATGACTCAAAACGTAAATCATTTATACTTCCGGAACAACAGTTCAGATATATTCAGAATCTGGCACGTTTTGAAACTATAAGACAGTTTATTATCAGAGGTTCAATAGGCAGAGCTTTATATAATTCTTATGTTATGCTTAAATATTTTCCTGACAATCAATTCCTTCAGACTACTACAGCATCAGCTCTTTATTATATATCCAAATATAAAACTTATGATACGATTTCCGAAATTTTGGCTGATACTTCAAAAGTTGAGGGCGAAGCTCAAAATATGTATAATATCTTATACTCTCTTGATGAAAAGGAACTAAATACTATAGCTCTTCGTTATATTTGGAATCTGAAAAAAAAGTATCCTGATAATTCTTATTTGAATAGTATTTATAAAGATTTATTAATTGATCTTATTGTTGTTAATAAGATGAAACTTAATGACTTTTCAGATAAATATAATCCATCTGCCAGAGATTCTGCTTCTGTTAAGGATACAATACCTAAAACTAAATTTGATAAAATCAGAAAGCAAAGGGACAAACAAAATAAAATAATTTCTAACAGGAAAAATTTTATTAAATATGCTTTTGTAGACCTGCTTCATGATAAAAATTTTGTAAATGAATTTTCAGAGACAGAAAAAAATAAATCTAATTACCAAAGTAAAATTGATAATATAGAAAATGAGAAACTTAAAGAAAATATTTCCTATACATATTCAACGAAGATTGAATATAAACGTAAAATAAGAAAATCAAAAATACCAGAATATAAATCGATGGGATATCAGCTTGGAATAGATAGTATTCTGATGGTCGAACCTGAATATGAAGAATTAGATGAAAGATATAATGATGAAATTGTGTGTGTTAATTCTGATAATCAAGTAAAAGAATTTCAGAATATTATAAAGAAGAATTCATCGCTCGCCGGATTAAATGCACAATTTCTAAATTTAAAAGATTTTAATGATATTGATGTATCAAAGTTTAATGATATTGTAACTATTAAAGAATGGGAAAGAGAAATAGTTGGAAATCATTATGTCGATTTAATCCCCTTTGAAAGTATATATATGAAAAAAATATCAACTAAATATAAAATCAAAAAAATTTGTAAAACTTCTGTTTATGCTTTGCAGCTTACTAAAAGTCAGAGAAAAGATTTAGAATTAGATTTATGTTATGGAGAACTGAAAAATTCACATAATCTTTTTAAAGCTTATGCTTATATGTTTTATAATCTTCTTTCTGTTTTCAATTTTCATTCAAATTATGTGTCAATATATCATAATGTTGTGTATGATCTAGATGCTTCGAATATGATCATGAACACCAGAATTTTTACATTTTCTAAACCTTCTGCGGACTATCTGAACTCCAAAACTTACGATTGTTTTAAACAAATTAAAAATAAATAAAATGAAGAAAATATTTTTATTGATGTTAGCAATGATTGTTGCAAATATTCTTAGTGCCCAAAATTCAGGTTACCTTGGGAAAAAATTTACAATTTATAGCGACCTTCTTCTTTCGAAAAATATTACAGAACCTAACAGATTCGAAAGCAAAGCTATATATGCCTTTAACGATAGATATAAAATTTCAGGTGATTACGTTTTGGGAAGAAATTTTTCAGCAGGTTTATCTATGGAATATTTTTCAACTTGTTTTAAGTTTTCAAAAGGTTTTAATATTGATGTTACTAATACAGATTATAATAATATATATAGTAGTTCGTATTCCTATTATATAGGTTCACTTAGTGATGTTGATAATACTTTTTTCGGAAAATTAAATGTTTTATCATATGGCGCTCATGTTAATTTCTTCCTTTTCGATGATATTGCACCTTTAGGTAGATATATAGGATTCGAATTAATGTCGATGAATTATAATGTTAATTATGATAAGAATAAATTTAAAAACACAATTAATAATATTTTAGATCCTCAAGGACAATTATCATATACCTATGATTTAAATAATAAAACAAGTTATAATACATTAGCTTTTTTAATTAATGTTGGCCAACAAAGAATATTTAATAATAATATTCTTTTTCGTACTTCTATTCAAACAGGACTTGTTTTTGGGGGATATAGTTTAATTGATGATGAAAAACTTAAATGGGCAGATTATTTTGATCAAATTCCCAAATCAAGATTGGCTTCTTTAGTTGTCTTATCATTTAATATTGGAATCGGTTACGTCTTTTAAATTTATTTATTGGGGTATGTTTTGCTTGATAAGATTACCAATGAAAAATCTGAAATTTACTTAATGTCTTCAAAAAAACGCATTAATTGATTGCACCTGTTGATGATACTATCTGTAATTTCTTTCTTTTTATCTTTTGTAAGATTTGGGTTGTTGATACTTTGTGCATAATCAATTATTGCTTTTAATGGAGTTTTAACTTCACGGGATAAATTTGCCAGTGATGAAGTTCTTAAATGTTCACTAATATCTGCACGTTCACGAGCTTTATTCAGTTCAGAGTTTATTTGCTTGTAAATTTCGTTTTGTTCCATGAGTTGAATTTCAAGCAGTTTTCTATCCGAAATATCTTTGATAATAGCATTGCAATATGGATGGCCATTTACAACTTTAACTGTGACACTATTAAATGCAGCCCAGAATATTGTACCTTCTTTTTGTTTCATTCTAATATCGAATTGTTGTTTGATTCCGGTTTCGAATAAAGCTTTGTTATGAAGATAAAATATATCCTGATCCTCCGGTATTATAAAATTTGTGATATGTTGATTTAATAATATGTTTTTGTCAATCCCCAGTAGAAAGGATGTGGTCATATTTGCTTCCGTAATTTCACCTTTATCTGAAATTGTAAGGTACCCCAGGGGGGCGAGGTTGTACAGATTGAAATATTTTTCGTATGCATCATCAAGTTCGAGTTGGGATTTACGCAAATTATCATTTTGCATTTCCAGCTCAATCTGATGTACCTGCAATTCATGTACAATATTGGTTATATTCTGAGTTTTTAGCTCTTCAGCTTTTATATTAGACTGAAGAAGTATTTCTTCAGCTCTTTTCCTTAATTCACTTTTTTGATCTTCATCGTTCATCATATTATTTAGTTTTTAAAAGTTTGTAACTTTAATTCACAATTCACAATTCACAATACATTTTTATTTATCTCCACAAAAGTAAGTACTGCCCCTTCGATAACGTTTTCAATTGTACGGTATGGCTGGATGCGCATAGAGTATTCTCTGCCTTCTATGTTAAGGACTTTGGTTTCTATAGGTATAAGAGTATCAAGAACTTTTTGTATATTTTCAGTCAGAGCAGGATAATTTTTCAATCTTGAGACTATATCACTAACAGGGCGATTTATGTCGGTCTGAATAAGATTGATTATTTGGGTTGCCGCCGGAGTAAAACGTTTTATATGGAGGCTATGGTCAATAAATATTGTTCCAATACCGGTACTGGCAAGTAAATTGTTCATATCATTATTTACATAAGAAAGTTCTTCGATTTTTTTCTGAAGTTCAGAATTGACAGTTGATAATTCTTCATTGACTGATTGCAGCTCTTCTCTGGACGTTTCAAGTTCTTCATTTGAGGACTGAAGTTCTTCATTTGAGGACTGAAGTTCTTCGTTAGTCGATTTTAGCTCTTCGTTAGTAGTTTCAAGTTCTTCAACAGTAGTATTCAAATATTCGTCCTTGGTTCGAAGTGTTTTTTCCAGATCGCTTATCCACTGGTCTTTATCAGTTATTGTGGTAGATGCTGATATATTAAAAGTTAAATCTGAAGGAACTTCTTCGAAAATAACTATAATGGGATTGTGCATCTGGTCGTTGTTTTTAAAAGGTTCGACAACAAGGTTGACCATCAAAATTTCATTATTATGTTTGAACTTAATTCCGTTATATCGTACAGTAATTTGCTGTGTAATTACTTTACGTACAGCGGCAATTAATTCCATTTTTAATTCTTCACGAACCATACGTGTAAGATTCATGTTTGCATCACCGGTAGCCGGTTCAAGGTATTTGCCTGTATGACCGTGAATAAATAATATATCCATATCTGCATTTATAATAATGCATGGTGGTGTATGATTTTCAAGTAAAAATTGTACGACCAGATCTTTAATGTTTGGTTTTATACCAATATTGACATGTTTTGATATTCTTCCGGGGGTAGAAAATTGGACATTAGTATTTTGAATTGAATTTATATAAGGGTAATAACCTTCCATCTCTTTGCGTTGAAATATCTTCCATTTTTTATCAATTGATGTGAAAATATTGTTGTGTGTACCAATCGATTCGGAGTTTCCAAGAAAAAGAAATCCATTTTGATTTAATGAATAGTGGAACAGAGTTATTATCTTCTTCTGTAAATCATTACTAAAATAAATAAGCAGGTTGCGGCAGCTTATTAAATCTATTTTGGTGAAAGGAGGATCTTTGATTATATCCTGTTTGGCAAAAACGATCATATCGCGAATTGTTTTATGAATTCGGTATGAATTATTTTCATGAATAAAAAATCGGGATAATCGTTCGGGTGAAATATCTGATGCAATATTCTCTGTGAAAGTGCCCAAACGTGCTTTTTCAATAGATTCGTTATCAATGTCAGTAGCGAAAATCTGGATTATATGATATTCTTTATTTTTATCCATATATTCCTGCAACAGTATGGCAAAAGAAAAAGCTTCTTCGCCTGTTGAACATGCAGGTATCCAGATTCGTATGACAGAATTAGGAAATTTATTTTTAAAAAGACCGGGAATCAGATTTTCATTAACTGAATCGAAAGCCTGAGGGTCTCGGAAAAAACCGGTAACTCCAATCAGCAATTCCCTGAAAAGAGTTTCAACTTCAAGGGGAGTGCTTTTAAGATAAAGAATATAATCATTTATTTTGTCTATCTTATTAATAGCCATTCGTCGTAGAATTCTCCGGTTTATAGTTTTGGGTTTATATTTTGAAAAATCATGACCGGTCTGATTTCTGATTATAAGAAATATTTTATTTATTATGTTATCGTCTTGATTGAAATCATTTGTAAGTGCAGATGAATTGAGAGTGAATATATGCTTAACATAGCTTTGTAAATGCTCCGGCATTTTTTCCGGTGGCAAAATAAAATCAACCATACCGGTACTAATTGCACTACGAGGCATACCATCGTATGCAGCAGATTCTGGTAACTGGGCAATTGTCAATCCACCTTCACCTTTTATTGACTGAATACCCAGAGTCCCATCGGTTCCGGTTCCTGACAAGATGATACATATTGCTTTTTCATGGAGCTCAACTGCTAAAGAACGAAAGAACGAATCAATAGGTAAACGAAATCCTCTGGGATTACTAGTCTGTGTTATTTGAATACTACCCCTGAAGAATGCTATTTCGGTATTAGGAGGTATAATATAGACAGAATCCGGCTTAACTTTTATGCCATCTTCAATCATAAAGACACTCATTGAAGTGTATTGCTGAATGAGATCGTTAAGGATACTTTTATGATCAGGGTCGAGATGCTGCACTACTATGAAAGCCATCCCTGTTTTCTTGTTCTCAGGAATCGCCCTGAAGAATAATTCCAATGCATTTAACCCACCTGCAGAAGTACCAATCCCAATAACAGGAAAATCTGATGCAATGTTTTTATTGTCAGTTTCTTTCTTTATCATAATTATTGTTAATTCAAAGTTACTAACAAAAAAAATTAGCAACTTAAGTCTAAAAAGTTAACAAATTTCCCCGATTCCTTTTATTATGAATTTATTTACAAAAATACAAATAATAATTGATATTACAAAAATTGCATAAATGTTTAAAGATAGTTACTTTAAGCAGGTATAATATATCAGTTAAAATACTAGTTTTTTTGGGAGCTATTAAAAAAATAATATATTTGCATATTGAAGTCATTGATTTATTAATAATAAATTAAATGTTTTAGGACGTTGGTAGGATAAGGTTTCGCATATGCTCTTTTATTATAAGATGTTATTATTAAATTTTAACCCTAATTTTTAAAACTTGGAAAAAAATATAGAGGAAAATAGAATAGAGGTCACAGAAATTGACAGGAAAAATAATAAGTTAAAAGAGGAAAATATTTTATTAGAAAAG
>JAUZOY010000084.1 GCA_030706235.1 Bacteroidota bacterium
CATCCACCCGGGCCACCTTCAATAGCTGTCATTTTTTCATAGTTCATCACTTAAACCCCCTCATGATTGCATTTCCTACAAGTTTTATGTTCTCGAATTTAACTTTTCTCTCACACTTCTGCCGGTATTCTTTGCTTAATAGGTATTTCAGTCTGTGAATCAAAAATAATCACCTGCCTTTTGCCGAATTCTTCTTTTGTGATAAGGCCCTTCTGAAACTGAACGATTATTTCATCCATCTGCTCGCTGCGGACTAAGATGTTTTTGTATTGTGGTAGATCCGATAAACTCATTGTGGGCCTCCTATGCACAGTGTTTTATGGTAAGTTCCTTGATGATCGCTGAGTATATCTCCCGGAGTTTCTTATCCTCGTCTATTACATCAAGCCTATTTGCCTTATCTATGGATGTTTTACTCATACCTTCCTTTATCATTCGGGCTCTTTTATTATCAAGTCTGCGTTCAAGGAGTACCCCAGCACGTTGTTCCAGTGTCTTGTATGATTCGGATCTGACCTCCTGGAACTTGTTGCCGACCGTCTGAGCTATCTTGTTGAGTTTGCGGTTGATATCTTCACGCCAGTTGTCCGGATTCGATACGATGGTATCCTTTATAGTTTCAACGGTCTGCTGCGCTCTTATGGCGATTTGTTTGATTTCCTGCTGCTCTAACTCGGCCTTTGCGATTGATTCGCTCATATGTAAGAGAAGCTTTGTTTGCGGTGACAGCTTTTCGGAGTATTCTTTTAACTCTTTTGACTTGAAGTAGTTTTCTACTAGCTGGTCGTATACTTCCCATGCTTTGTCATTATTGAGTGACTTAGCGTGCCGGAAAGCTCCGCGTTCTGTCCAAAGGAACATTCTATTTACGTTCATTGGCAAACCGTCAATTTGTCCACTCGCCCGAAAAGCCTTTAATTCATCACCTTCAAGCACGTAGAAATGAACACCCGGAATATATTTGTCTTGATTCCGTAAATAGTTTCTGCTTATGTTGTCTGTCTCTGTTTCGTAGCATTCCGCCAGTTGCTGAGTTGTAAGAATTTTTTGAGATTTGTATTCGATAGGAATTAGATTTGACATGACCTCACCTACTTTCTATATCTTTTCTTCCTTTGTTACCCCTAGCCAGTTCAAGAATCTTGGTTTTGGAATTATATACTTGCCCTTTACCTTTTCTGATGGAAATGATTTAGTATTAAATAGGTTATATACTTGATCCTTCTGCTTATCATTAAGCCCTAGAATGTGTTGCACGTCCTTTGGGGTTAATATCATGGGGTATTTATCGTAGCTCTTGACCTCACTTGCCATATTTACCCCACCTTTATGTCATAAATTTTTTCGAGAGAGCATTTAAATAAATCCGCAAGTTTCTTAGCTGTATCAATCTTAGGTTTTCTCCAACCGTTTTCGTATCGATAATAATTGGTAATGTTCAACATTTCTTCAACGTCTGATATGGAAAGCCCGGATTGCATTCTCAATTTATATAGATGGTTTTCTGAATTTAACCTAGGACGTCCGACTTTATTTCTAGGCCTGCCGACTTTTTTACTCATTAGATCACCTTCTTTGGAAAATTTTCCTTAGTGGATATATTTATATTATCCCTATAGGACATTTTTGTAAAACTTATTATGTATTGATGGGACAATTATTATGCCTGTTTCATTGATTTATCTAAGATTTTAATAAAAACCCTCAAATTTCCTCTTATTTCTGTTGACATTTTTGTCCTAATAGGATAAAATACAAAATAAGGAAAGGGTGGTGAGTATGAAAGTATTGGCTGAAAGGCTTAAGAAATTGAGAACCGAGAATAAATTAACCTTGAAACAAGTACAGGAAGGCACAGGCATACTTTATAGTTTAGTAGGGCATTACGAAAAAAATAGAAAAGATCCTTCTTTAGATTACTTTGTTAGATTGGTTAATTATTTTAAAGTTTCGTCCGATTTTTTACTTGGTATTAATGAAGGAGGGCAAAAAGTAAAATGTAATTTTTGCGAAACATTGAGGTCCATAAGAATTGAAAAGAAGTTTGGTTTAAAAGAATTTGCTTTATTGGTTGGAATTAAGTCCAAGGAACTAGAATTAATCGAAAACGGAAGTTTACCAACGATAGATACAGTCGAAAAAATAGCTTTAAATTTAGAGATAGATATAGAAGAATTTGTCGATTATGATTTAAATGAAGATTTAGAAAAATCAAAAATAAAGCTCTTTGCTATGGATGAAAGTAATAAAGATTATATTCTTAAGGTAATGAGAGCTAAAGAAAAGGGAATTTCTCCAGATAATATTGTAATCGGAGAAAAATTATAACGGAGGCGATCCAAACATGGAAAGTTTTAATATTTTAAATACTATTCTGTTAACTATTCCTGAAACTTTAATAAATTTTTATTTTGCATTATTGATGATTGGTGAATCGATTTTTTTGCCATTTAAAGATGGGGTTGAAGAAAGAAAAAGAAACTTAATTAAATTGATAGTGGCAGCATTAAGCGTATCTTTTTTTGTTGATATTGCAGGATCATTTTTTAATGAAGATATAAAAAATATTCTATCAACAATTTTTGCGATTGTTATATTAATGCTTGTATACCGCTTAAAATGGTATAAAGCAATTTTAGCTGTTTTAATATTCACTGCATATTTATTTGTATCCGAAGCTCCTTATATGATGTTTGTTATAAATTTAATATTTAAAGGAGTAAATAACTTATTTCATTGCAATCCTCTTATTAGGTTTTTATATTCACTTCCGATAAGAATTGCTCAACTATCGATATTAGTTTCACTTTGGAACATCAGGGTAGTGACAGCAAAACTAAAGAAATCCAAAGAAGATATTGTATTTTTTATAATAGCGTCTGTTGGATTGACTATAGCTGAAATGGCATCGTATTATAACTTTTGTTATGTGTATGCAAATTTGCCATCCATTAATAAAATTATAGGATATGTGGGCGTTGCATCATTCGGTATCATAAATTATTTTTTAATGAAACTTTATATTTCATCGACAATTAATAAGAAAATGCGATATAATGAAGGCAAATTTAAAAGAAGGGAGAATTTCAGATATGAAAAAAATAAAAATTTGCCTTCCAGTCGTTGCCTCAGTAGTAACATTAATCGCAATGGTAGTAGCATCCTCAAATAGCTGGTTCTTTATGTACCAGCCAAAGACACCAAAATCCATAAACAAATAAAGGCAAAAAATGTCCCCTGTGGAGGCGATCCAAAAGGGGAGTTAACATAAATATTTTGTCGATTTATAGAACTTATTATAAATTATTTCCCTTCTGGTGTCAACAATCTGTTGCGTTTATTTCCTATACAAGTGGTTTACATATATTCCAATTTAATAGTTAGAGGTGATTTTTATGTCTAAAACTAGGCGTGGGCGTAACGAAGGTATGGTTCGTTGGAGAGAGGACAAACAACTATACGAGGCTCGGTATCCTGTAGGCAAAAGACTTATAACAAACAAAAAAGGTGAACAAGTATACAGAACTAAATATGATACTATTTACGGTAAAAAGAAAACCGGAGCTGGCGGAGTTATCGAAAAAATGAGGAATGCTCTGACAGCTATCGGCAAGGGTGAATATATAAAATCATCAGGCGAAACCTTGCTCGGATGGTGCAAGGAGTGGTATGAATCATATAAACTTTCAGAGGGAATAAAGATTCATACTCAAGAGAAATATCAAATATCTTTAAAAAGGCTTGAGCTGTTGAGTATATCCGATATGCTTCTCTCCGATCTTACCCAAGAAACAATTCAGAAGTGTTATATAAAGATGAAATCTAAATATGCAACAGGTACAATCAAGGCAACGCATAGTTTAATAAACGGAGCGCTTGAAAAAGCGGAAGAACTCAGAAAGATATTAAGCAATCCTGCAAGGAAAGTCACAATACCACATACTGATGAAGAAGACGAGAGCAAAATAAAAGCCTTAACAAATAAAGAATATGAACTGTTTATGAAGGAAATGGCTAAAAGAAGTTCTTATTTTTGTTTTGCTGATTTTATGGGTAATACCGGGTTAAGGCCCGGGGAGGCTGTCGCATTAAACAGGTGTGATCTGGACATGAAAAATAAATATGTTACAGTCAATAAAACTTTTGTTAGGAATGCAGAAAGTAAAAAGAATTCGCCAAAGACGAGATCGAGCAAAAGAACTGTGCCTGTACCCGAAAGTACTATAAAGCTTATGAAAGAATATATGATAAGGCAGAAAAATCAAAAGCCTGAAGACCCATTATTTCAATCTTTATACGGTAATAGATTAGACCCAAAGAATGCCCTTAGAGGTTTTAAGAAAATAGGTGAATCGGTTAATATAAAAGAAGACGATAAAAATTCACCTACGTTGTACTGGATTAACCTTCACACAATGAGGCATACTTTTGCATCAAGGCTATTCAAGGAAGAAGTAAATATAAAAGTAATATCCGAGCTTTTGGGGCACAAAAAGATAAGTACAACTTTGGATATATATGTTGATTTTATAGACAACATAATAGAAGAATCGGTACAAGTACTCAATAATGATGTGAAGGTTCCCAACGTGCTTCCTGAAAAGAGGACCAGAAAACGTAAAGAAAAAGGGCAAGTTTCTGATTTAAAAATTGCAAGTACCACTTAAGTACCACTTAATAAAACAGAAATCAACAGAAAATAGCAGTAAATCCTAGAAACGAATATTAAAATTTATAATTAACAATTAGCTTAAACTACTGAAAACACAGAGTTTTAATGCATTTATAAATACCCCATAAAAAATACATAAACTGTGTACTCCATCCATATCAAGGATGATGTTATAAATTATTATATGCATATATTCTCAGCATTACAAGCTTTATATCCGCAACACGTACCACTTAAGTACCACTTATTAAAACAATTTATTAAAGGAGGATACACATGTTAAAGATACTAATAGTTATCGGATTAATAATATTCGCCATAATGGCAGTAGTATGCTTCGGATTAGCCAGATCGGCAGGAATGGAAAGTAGGCGCCGAGAGAGAAATAGTGATTGCTTTTGCCAAAATCGGTTATAAGTATTATGATAATATCTGAGGTGTTACTATGAGATTTATACAAAAATGGTCATATTTCTGCGCCAACTATTTATATGCCAATCTCCACGAGAACCACAGCAAACGGGGCGTATATTATTACGGTTTCCAGGTAGTTATTGGGGGCATAGTAAAAGCTGTTTTGGTCGTAATCATAACCCTGCTGACTGGCTCTCTATTACCGGCGATGATTATCATTGGAGTTTTTGGATCTATAAGGGTATTAGCTGGTGGTTATCATATGGACACATACGGCAGATGTATTATAACCTCCCTGGCTATGTTTGTATTATTTAGCATAGTAGATCAGTATACATATAAATACTGGAACAATGTAGGGCTTCTCACGTTGACCGCAGGAGCATTTTTATTCTCTTTGGTGTGTTCTTTTATGTACGCACCGAAGGACAACCCTAATAGGCCTATAACGAGTCCGGAAGAAATAAAGAAGTTTAAACAGCTTACAATTGTATATGAGGTTGTTTTATTGCTGGGTACGGTTATACTAATTATGTTTGGCTTTAAAATGGCTGCAATGTCCATTTCGGTTGGGGCGGCTCTTGAGATATTTACAATCACCCCTACCGGGCATAAGTTTTTTGATTTGATAAAAGGTGGATTTAAAAAGTATGACAGAAAAAAGGTTACTCGTTAATACAATAGAAGCTGCAGAAAAAATTGTTCAACGGCTGCACCAGGACGACTTCATAATCCTGAGTTATGGCGGCGTATTTGGAAGCGAACAATTAGAATTAGTTTATATAAACAATCTTGATGAAGTAACAATCAGAACAAATATAAGAGAGATTTATTTATATATACTGCGTAATGCACCAACATGGAAAAAGCCCTCGAAATAAACCGAGGGCTTTGTTATTTTTATATAGAATTATTCAGTTTACCATCATCCAACTTGTCCATGCCCTTTTTATAAAGCCAGGCTATGTATGTACGCAAGTTATCTTTTCCGATTGTCTTAATCCATGATGCAGGCAATTTCTGATATGCTTCATTAACGATCCAGTCCACCTGTTCATCCCCTGATTTCAGAATACCATCTTTTGCAAGCCTCTTCGCCTGCAGCATGGCATTATACAAATCTGCCTTAGCTTTGTGCCAGTCCTTCATGACGTAAAGCACTCCTGATACGATGGCCATAATTACAAACCTGTAATCCCATAGAAAACCTAATACCTTTGACATTTTACATCATCCCTTCTTATTCTTATTTATTGAAAACAGCCTTTTCTAGGGCTGCTAATGACTTATAAAAAGTCTTTTTGCCATGTGAATCTTGATACCAGTATCCTTTATAGTCCCCGATATCCAAATGAGTAAATGTTGGATATACTCCAATGCCATTAAATAGCTTTAAAGCATCTGCTTTTTTAGCAACATCGAGCGGTGATACCCCTGCAACTTGTATGTCTGCAGCTTTACCTTTTATATGTTCGCTATGTTCGATACCTCCGCACTGTTTGTTATAAGCCGGACTTCTGTATGCACTTGTAATGTTTATTGCCTTGCCGATCTTATCCCTCAGAGTCTGAAGGTCTAACACCAACTTTGAATCAACAATAACCAAATCTGATCCATCCTTGCAGGCAAATTCCGATAACTTGAAATTTTTCGATAACTGCACATTCCCCTTTTTTAATGAATAAATCATTACTGCCACTTCCTTTCTAGTTTTACTTAATAAAAAAAGCAACCGCCCCTGTGACGATCGCTGTTATTAATGTGGTAATTACAATATCCCATCGTTTTCTCGGTTCTTCTTTAAGCTTCTCGACTTCGTCTGCTATTTCTTTTAATTCTTTCTTTGTTGCATACTTTTCAGAGTTATCTAATTTCATATCGTTGAAGGCTTGCAATAACTCCCTCTGTCCCTCCCTTACTTCACATATTGCTTCTTTTATGCTCATGTATTCATTTTCAGACATATTCCACCTTCCCTTTACAAAATAGTTATCGAGTGCTATTATGTAAATTACCTTTCCATTTTTTGCACTCGACCTGTAATGGGAAGGTTCAAAAAAGCCGGTCGGTATTGACGTACCGTCCGGCTCTTGCTTTGTGTAATATACTACATTTATATAAAATGCTCGAAAGTGCCTATTTACAGGCATTTCAAGGCATTTTGAAACAGTTAAATATTATTGCGTAATAAAAAAGAAGCCTTATTCAGACTTCCTTAACTCTTTAATAAACTCTTTTACTTTTTCGTACTCTTTATCATTAAGCCGGATTAATCTTCCTTTTCTGTCTGTTGCAGGCCTTCCAGCTCCTTCTCTTTTGCCGCCCCAATCTGTTAATACTAAATAATCTCTATCTGTAGATTCAAATTTAGTCCTATACCCTGCGCCTAATAGTTCTTTTTTAAGCTTTCTAATGTTTTCATTCCCTTGAAGCGCTACCCTGCCCATCTCTTGCAAATGCTCTATATAAATCTGTATATCCATTACCTAACCTCCTTCACAAATACTTTTGCGAATTTGGTTTCTTCGTCATAACTCCAGAAATCTACTACTTCAAAAGTTTTATCTATAAGTATTTCTTTTTCATAATAACAATCAGTGCATCCTATGTCATCACATTCTTGCTCGTTTTCATAATCTACTTCATGCCCATCAACTTTTTCAGTTATAAATATTACTGAGTATTTACCTTTTGTTTCAACTGTGAATTCCCCACCATCTGTCCAACATAATCCAGGATTTATTTTGCTTCCAATCTGATAATCAGGTATTTCATTGACCTGTATTTCCCTTGTTGCTGTTCCGTTCCAGTTTATTATTTTAGCGTAATCTTGTCTGTTCATAATATACCTCCATCAAGTTTGTTATCTTGATATTAGCATATCATTAATCAAATTGATTGTCAATATCATTTATCAAATATTTTTTTATAAGAAAAAGCACCCTTACGAGTGCCTCTTCTTCAATGCTTCTTTCTCGGCCCGGGCTTCCTTTTCCTCTTCGATGAATTCTTTCATCTTAGCATTGATCCAGGCCGATACCCTTATTCCCTTTGCGCTGGCGTAATAACTGAATTCTTCGTATACGTCAGGCTCTAAAGTTACATTTAATGGTTTCCTTGACATATAACCACCTCATGTGTGATTATATCCCATATTGTGACATTTGTCTCGTTTGTAAATATTCATGCGCATTAATGCGTGACTCTGCGCATACTACAACTTTTACGAACTATACCGCTGTTCCGCTTGCATCCATCCAAGCTGTATCATTCCACCAAATCATTTTATTGATTGTAGAATCAAAATACTCAAACAGATAGTCTACATTGGTCGGCCTTTGAGCCGTTGTACCTGTCCTTGGTGCGATTAGATTAACTGTTTTAAATGTTTTGCCTTGTCCTGCTGCCCATGCACGGCGTGTTGAAACTACCCAAGTATCACTATTAATTGAATAGTAAGAAATGCTTCCATGGAACGCTCCCGGTGATTCTTCTTTATATATCCAGTCGGTGTTCCATGCTGCGCCTGCGCTACCTTCTTCGATGTTAAAATCAACCACCGAAATGGCATTAGTATTCATCATGGAAGTTCCGAAAGTGAATATTCCTTTGCAATACTCAGCACAGCAGTTTATCAACGTTGTATTATGAATTCCTGTGTTTCGGTTGCTATACTGTTCCAAAAAGCTTACATTTCCATATGCATAAGCATAATAGCAACGCTGAGCAATACAATCCTCTACCACAAGATGTTCCCCGCCTAGATGATAGGCAGTTCCAAGACCAATAAACTTACAATGCTTAATGTAGTAGTTATAACCTACATTTCCACCTTGAACGCCACGTATGCCAACACATTTTGGATTAACACCAGTATCCGATGTATAGCTTGCATCAGTTTTAATGAATACACCTTTCGCATACATGTCCGCCATGTATTTGCCATCTATACAAACTATGTTCTTTTTGTTGTCAGGTAAGGTAATTGATACATTTTCAACCCCCAAAAGGTTGTATGGGAATGCCCATGCAGGATAACTTCCGATTAAAGATACCTTGTCAGTACTTCCTATCGCATCGTAACAGCTTTGGCTCAAATGTATTGTTGCGGTATTATCCAAAGCGTTAAATGAATTGTTATCCACTTTATGATTATGATTTTTACCTTTTATGATTATTTCCCTTTGAAGCTTTGGAAGATAAATGCCGTAAAACCTTGTTTCTTCGTCAGTCACAGATACAAGATTATCAATCCAGTAATCGCCATTTGCGACTAGTATTTCTCCGCTTTTTTTATCAAAAAACAAAACGGCTGCATTTATGTCCATTTCGTCTGCGTAACCGTCACAAACGATATCAGCTACATTTTTATCACTTTCAGAACTGTTTGCAGCAGCAATAATAACAGCATTAGTATTCCAATTTTTTGCTTTGTATTTTGTAATTGTGAATCCAACATCTGCAAGCATGCTAGAATCAAGCACTATAGGGCTTTTACTCGCATCTAGCTTTTGGAACATTAACCCGGCAGAGATACTGCTGTCTACCTCAAGAAGTAATTTCCCGAACCAATTGGTTGGAGTACCATTTGCGGAGGCATATGTTATTCCCCCAGCACAGTTAACAAGGGAAAATTGCCATCCTGATTTACTGTTTATGTCCAGAAGGTATCTATACCCTTTTTCAAAGGTCAAACTATCAGAAAGGTTAAACAAACTTGCATTTGCGTTAGTAACTGGTGTAAGTTTGTATTGCACGTTGCTTTCGAGCATTTGAAGCCTATCCGTGATTGGGCTTTTAACGGAAATAAACGCTCCATCCAGTGTACTAACCTTTAGGTTACTAGAATCTGCTGTACGCATTGCAACTATTATATAGCTTGCTCCAAGTAATTTATCCTTGGTCAGTACAACACTGTTGGTTGTGTTATTCGTTAGAGGATAACCCAACGGTTTCATGTCCTGATCATATGCCAAAACATGCCGAACGTACATTGCAGAAGGAGTGTAAATATCAACCTCATTCGCATTTTTTATGTTTATTTTACCAACTACTACTCCAACGGCAGATGCCGTAATGTTGTTTGTTGCAGGGTCAAGGGATGATGGAGAAAAACTCACCAGCCCCGCTGCACGCATAACCAACATGTTGCCAGTAGCCGCAATGGATGCTGTTAAGTCTGCATTATCCGTACGCTTTACAACAATGACACCGTAGCAGTCAAATGGAATTACATATAAGGTACTTTGATATGCTAATTGGCTTATAAACGCCTGTGTATCTAATGCGTAGAGAGTCACGTTAAACTGATGATTTGCTATATCAGACAGCCCGACTACTGTTCCTGCTTTCAATTTTACCTTTTTGCTGGACCTAATACGAGTCGTGGATGATACCAAACTTCCATCCGTTCCGCTTGCTGTACCCAACTCCCACGCTGGTAACTGTAAACCGGATGTAGTCGTTAGCGGAAGGGTGTATGAAAGATTCGCAATATCGTAATTTTGCCTCTTGAGTTTGCTGATTTGAGATTGTGTTAAAACATCCATTGCTAATCCCTCCCTATATTAATTGCCAAGCCCAAGTGCTACCATCTCTAGTTTGAAACTCATAAACATTGCCTGTATCAAGCTCCCGGTATGTTGACCATGGTGTTACCCTGTCGGTTCCTGTTGTTGCAGTTGGCTTTGTATCTGCTGCCAGACCAACAAGCTCCCTCGGTGGGTCTATAACTCCACTTCTTCTTATTTCGTTTACTGCCATTTTACTTCACGCTCCTTTATATTTTTATTTACATTTTGTTGCAAAAAGGTGTATAATAGGTAAAAAAATGTCTAAACTATATTTTGGAGGTTCTTTATGAAAAAATATATTGCTGGTATATTTACAGGTATTATAATCACGGCTGCCATAACTGTTAGTGCTGCCACAGTTAAACAATACATATTAACTCCGTCTACCGCTAAAGTATTTGTTAACGGAACTGTTCAAACCGAACAAGGGCAACCTGTATTGGAGTATAATAAAAACACCTACATACCAGCATCTATGCTGACTAAATCAGGTGTTTTGACTAAAAATGGTAATAACTATATATTTGATTCAAAACCTGTTGCAGCGGTTCCAAAGGTTACTACGCCAAAGAAATCCGCCGAATCTTATTTACAAGTCATAAACAATAAAAATTACGTTCGTTATGTAGATATTTATAAATCTTTAAAAGATAAAGGATTTCAATTTTCCGCAATCAACAATGAAGATATAAAGGCAGCAAAAGATAATGAAACCATTATGTTTTATTATAAAGATAGCTTTTATTATAATGGCATAAGTTATATTGATTACGATTTCTTCGTTCAAAACATCTACCCTCTATTATAAACTCAAGCCCCTTAATTGGGGCTTTTATAAATTTACTCTATTACCATCTACAACATAAACTCCGTTACGTTTTTCCCATTGTCCGCTATCAAGACTTTTTAGATTTCTCACACGATTTTTGACTGAGTTAACGCCTTCGTAACTAAATCTTACATTGCCTCCGTCGAGGGTTTTCAATTGATAATTTGAGTAGATTTCCCTTGTTTCGTTCTTGTCTCTATTATAACTTGTAGGCTGATCGTATGTCCAGGTAGTTCCCCCATATGGATAATTCCATCTTCCGTATAAATCATGAGAGCTATCAGATTCCAGATAAAAATGAGTTTGACCATAGGCCGCCATTTGAGCATACATTTGGTCATACCAAGGAAATCCTAATCTGATATATTGCGAATTGTAGTCATAGGCAAATAACGGTATGTTAGAATATATCAGATCC
>JAUZOY010000085.1 GCA_030706235.1 Bacteroidota bacterium
TAAAAGAACGGGAGAAGAGAGTGGATAGTTTATATAAGAAGATCGGAATAGAAAGCGGACTAATCAGAGACATATTGATTTCTCAGGAGTTTTGCCGAACAATACAAAGTGAAATGAAACCTCTGCCGGAAGAAAAAGTCAAAGCTACGCTTAAAAGGATCACCACCCCTTTTATTGCTAACTATATTCAAATCAAAAATAATGCTTTATGTTATTGGATTTGTTTGTATATCAGTCGCTTTCGTTTTTTATAAGGGGAGTTTCTCCCAATTGTCTGAAAGATTAAATGTTTTTAATTATCTCCATACTGATAAAGAAAGGCTTATACTTTGGTCGAAATCAATTAGTTTGATTAAATCTCATATGTTTTTTGGAGTAGGGGCCGGTAACTGGCAGATTGTTTATCCAAATAGTTCAATAGTTGGTCTCGATAGGGTAGAATTTAGTAATATCACCTTTCAAAGGCCTCATAATGACTTTTTATGGATAATTTCTGAATCAGGTTTAACAGGTTTCTTTTTTTATATTATTGTATTATTTGCTTTAATTTTCTGTTCCATAAAATACATTTTATCAAAAAATAATTATTCCTATAAAATGCAGATTTTAATCCTGACATGTTTTCTTTCAGGGTATCTTGTTATATCATTTTTTGACTTTCCCAGAGAAAGGATTGAGCACATAATTTTGTTCAATACAATTATTGGAATTATTTATTCAATGTTGGATAATGAATTTAAATTCAAAAGTCTGACAATATTTAAAATAAAAAAAATATATTTTGGATTGCTGATAATGCCAATTTTTATTTTAATTACATACATTGGAGCTAAAAGATATCATGGTGAATCTAATTCAAAACAATTATATTATTATATGGATAAAGGTCAGACGAATAATGCATTAAATTCATTTGAGGCTGCATATTCAATTTTCTTTACTATTGATCCAACCTCTATTCCTTTACACTGGTATCGTGGAACATTAAATTTTCAAATGGAAAAGTATTCTGAAGCATTATCAGATTTTCAAAAAGCGTATACTTATAATCCTTACAATAAAAATGTTTTAAATGATTTAGCATCTTCATACGAGAAAAATGGAAATCATAACAAGGCTAAAGAATTGTATAATGAATCTTTGAGAATAAGTCCTAATTTTAATGATCCGAAATTAAATCTTTCTGCAATTTATTTTAAAGAAGGCAATTATATCAAAGCTCTTGATGTTATTAAGACAGTTAGTGACGGTGATGACAGGAAAAAACATTTTTATGATATTATAGTTTCTCATTTACATAAATGATTCTTATGCTTTCACTGTTTTTTCAGTCCGGACTGGTGATTAATAATAATTCTGAAATTGTTTGTATCTGTAAAGGGACTGAATTTTATTGATTTTGAGTTCGGTATTAAATCATATGCTTTGTATATGAATTCCTGACAAAAGAATTCTGAAGAGTCATTGAAATTGAATGAGCTGTCGAAACGAACTTTTTTTGAAAGATAGTAGTTCGCTTTTGATATAATATGTTTTTCAGTCAACGTATCAGTTTGCCTGGCTCTTACAACAATTACAGAACCCCATGTACTTCCTTTTAGAAAATCTGCTATTGTATTTTTCTGGACACCATCAAAATCAGAAAGAGAATGTGAAACAGAATGTATTACATTAATCTTGCCATTTTTTATTTCAATAATACCGCAATGAGAAATCTTGTATTTTTCATTGAGCTCTTTAACGATTAAATTACTTACCAGTCCGTAACCTTTTCGGAGAATAATATCCCCATTATGAAGAGATTTTAATTCAAAAGTATTTAACAGATCATGATTGTGTTTTATCTTTTTATTCGGAGTAGAACATGAAAATAATATTATACAGAAAGTAAAAATAAGTACGAAAAAAGAGAAATTAAATAATTTGTGAACTTGATAAAATCCGGATTTAAAAAAATCAATCATTTGGCAGTAATGAATCCGGTTTGTGATTGACAAGTGAGGTATCTATATCATTAGGGTTTGTATTCGGATCTTCGTCATCGTAGCCGGGCTCTTTTTTCATATCTACCAACCAATTACCATCTTTTTTTATCATATCAAGTTTGTTTTCAGCTCCTTTTTGAAAATAACTGACCACAGCAATAGAATCATTTTTCATAAGTACCTGGAAATTTTCCGGGCGGCTGTCATTGTCTGTATCTGTTGATTTGGGATTTAATTTTGAAATATTTTCAAGCATATCTATCATCTTTGCAGTATTCTGTGTACCAAGCTTTTTGGCTTCTGCGTATTTTTTATCAAATACGAGATTTACAAATTTTTCTGCAACAACTTCAGGTTTATTTGAATTTTTGCATGATGTTATTAAAACAATAGAAATTATTAACAATAAATAAGATATAATTTTTTTCATTCTTAGTATTCCAATTACAAACTCTAAAACGTACCAAAATTACAAAAATTTTATCATCTGAGATTTATTCATTTTAAATCAGATTTATAATTTTTAATATTCTGATAAAAAATAAATTAAAATTTGTACTTTTGCAGTATGATATCAATTACTACCGAACAAATTAAAGAGTTACAAAGTCGCAAGGATGCGCTGAGGAGGTTTCTTTGACATCGACAATAAATTATTGATAATTGCCGATGAAGAAGAAAAAACGCATGCACCTGATTTCTGGAATAATCCCAAAGAAGCAGAATTACAGCTTAAAAAAATTCAGAAAATAAAATTATGGACAGATGCTTTTGAAAAAGTAGTTCAAAGTGTCGATGATCTTGAAACTATCTTTGAATTTTATTCCAATGGTGATGCCACTGAAGAAGATATAGAACAACAATATACAACAACATCCGGACTAATTGATGAACTTGAATTCAAGAATATGCTTGGTGGAGAAGAAGATATCCTTGGCGCCATTATTTCAATAAATCCGGGGGCAGGTGGTACTGAAAGTCAGGATTGGGCAGAAATGCTAATGAGAATGTATATACGCTGGGGCGAAAGGAATAAATATACTGTCAAACAGATAGATTATCAGGAAGGAGATGTGGCAGGAATAAAATCTGCTTCTATAGAAATCGATGGGGAGTATGCCTATGGTTATCTTAAAGGTGAAAGTGGCGTACATAGACTTGTCAGATTATCTCCTTTTGATGCAAATCACAAGCGACATACTTCTTTTGCATCAGTTTATACTTACCCTATAATTGATGATACAATAAATATTGAAATCAATATGGGAGATATAACCTGGGATACATATCGTTCAAGTGGTGCCGGAGGACAGAATGTTAATAAAGTCGAAACGGCAGTACGGTTAAAACATGCACCATCAGGAATTATTATTGAATGTCAGGAAACAAGATCTCAGCTTCAAAATAAGGAAAAAGCAATAAAGATGCTTAAGTCTCAGCTTTATGAAATTGAACTGCGAAAAAAGAAGGAAGCTATTGCTCAGATTGAAGAATCCAAAATGAAAATAGAGTGGGGATCTCAGATCAGAAACTATGTCCTGCATCCATACAAACTTGTAAAAGACCTCAGAACGGGATATGAAACTTCAGATGCTCAGGCAGTACTGGACGGAGATTTAAATGACTTCATAAAGGAATATCTTATGAAAATGGGTTCTTCCGGAAAATAAACATATATGCTTTTTCTTTTACTTTCTGAATAAATCTGACTGTTTTAGTTCGGCTATTTTACCATACTTCTCTAATTTTTTTAAGTCAATTTTCCTTTTATCACCAACAATTGAAATTGTTATAGGTCTGTTACTGATATATTGTTTATAGAAATTTGTAATGTCATTAAAAGTCAGCTTGCTAAATGCTTCAAATTTTGATTTTGCAGGGTCTTCAGTATACCCTTTGTTTTTCCAGTATGTGATGGTTTCGCTCATATTCCTGAAATAGGGCCTGTTAGTGAAAATTGCCTGCATAAGATATGATTTTATGTTTTCAAGTCGCTCGGGCTTTTCCGGCATTTGTTTAAGCATACCGCTAAAGACGTCAATTGCTTCCAGTGTTTTGTCTGATTGAGTGCCATCATCCGGATCATTTTTACTACCTGCTTTAACAACAACCATGCCCTGAACTTCCGGTTTACTATGATCCTCATCAAGATACACTGTTAATCCATTCTTTAGTGTGAATTGTTTGAGATTTGAAAATATTCCCTGATAAGTTTTTATGTTATCCTGGGCTATACTTATATTGCAGGCTATACTTAAAACAACAACAGTAAATAAATACTTAATATTAATAATAATTATCTTTTTCATTTTATTAGTATTTGTGTGTGTGCTTGCAAAGATATAGAATAAATACGAAATAATCTATAATAAACCCTCACATTCAACATCTTTCTCAATAGAAAGGAGGTCGAATGTCTGTTTTTCAAACTATATGCTTAGAAATGATTTATGCCAAATAGCTTTAAATTAAAACTATTTTTTAATAAACTACTTAAAGTTTCATGACATTGTTCAGAACAGCAGGTATTTGTAGTAAATCAAAATCGTGGTTATATATCAGAAATTTATCATGCCACTTAGGTTGAAATTTTTCTTTGTATTCACGTAATCCTTTAAAATTAGAAAAAGACCGGATTTTCTCATAGGCAAACTTCATTGTTTTTTCAGGAAAATTATGAGGATCATTGAGACCTGACATTGGAGCAAATCCAAGGTTAACATAATGGAGGTTTTGAGACTTAAAATATTTGAAAAGTTCTATCATAATAAAATCCATTGTGCCGTTTGGTGCATCTGACGTTTTTCTGATAATATCAAAAGTGCCTTCATTTCTGAAATAATCCGGTATAATATTCAGAAATGCAAAGATCTTTTCTTCATGGTTTTCAACAGTAATAATTGTCTGTTGTTTGATTTCATTATCTACAAACATACCCTGAGAAAAAATTAATTCGGTTCTGTCATTATCCAGCATCCATTCGTTACTTACTGCTTTAAGTTTTTGAATTGTTCCATCGGATAGTGGTGGATTGTAAATATGTGTTTTGTATTTATGTTCTGTCATTTTATTCAAAGCATTTCTGATAGGCTTTTTATCTCCGCCTTCGAGAGAAAATGTAGCTAAGTCTACAATACCTTCCTGTCCAATAAACAAACTTTTCTTTTTAAAAGAATTATATACAGGTAAAGAGCTTTTAGGTACACGATAATAGATGTCTCTTAGACTGTTTTCTTCACAATATTTACTGAAAGCATAGATACAATCTTTCATTTCATCTATATTTCCAGTTACCGGATTCTCAAGTACGACTGCAAAATTTCCGCTTACACGGTAAGATATAAATCCATTTATCCAATCAGGAGCAAAAATCAGCTTGTCTGAGTAGGTCTTAAAATAGTCAAGAGAAGAATTTCCATATTTTTCCACCAGTAATTTTGCTTTGGCTGATTCTACTTTTGATGGTTCACGTTTGTATACAAAAGGTCGTATAAAAGTGAAAATCAAAAATGTTATTGATGTAAACCCCATGATCTTTACTGAATCAATGAATTTAACTGCGAAATGATCATATGGTACTAATTCCCGATTTCCTATAAGAAAATAATTCTGAAATGTATATATGACGGACTGACTAAAACTGAATTCATTATGAAAATGCTTTTTATCAAGGATATAAAACCCGATAATTCCGTAAATCAGTACTGTGGCCATACTTATAAGTGATACCTGAAGACCGACTTTTCTTATTCTATGGTTTGATTTTATATAGTATTCCCTTTGGGTTGCTATCAGCATCATTAATACCAATAATGAAACAGAAGCCTCCTCATAATCAATACCTTTAGTTAGATGTCCGATAATTGAAATAATACATAGCAAAATTGCAGACCACCATGAAATCCGAAGGCCTTTAAGCATAAATGCTGCTGTAATCAAAAGAAACAAACCGGATAGAAGTACGAGATTATTAGAAGTCTTTATAAAATCAGGTATAAAAAACCTTCTGATAAATTCTATTCTCTCCGGTATCCCAGGTTCTGCTACGGAAATGATATTTATAATTCCAAGCATAAATATCAGAATAGCCGGTAGAATTCGCATCAACAACCTGTTTGCTTTTAAAAGAAAACTGATCACACCTGCCAATAATGGTAACCAGAACTCAAAAAACCTGAAAAGCATGGTAATAGAAACAGCATCTGTTTTACTGTATCCTGACTGAATCAGAACATATGACATTGATACTTCAATTGCCCCAAGTCCTTTTAGAAATGGAGATATTATCATAAATAACACCATTGTAATATATGCCATTAATGTTATTGAAAGTGTCGGAATATGACCAAGAGCTCTCATTGAAATATATACCATTATAATCCCTGTCACATCTATAATTAATGAATAGCAGATAGTAATAATAAAATTCTTGAAATTTATTTTATGGGCTTGTAAATCAGAAATAAAAACTTCAAGTGAAGGAAATAATTTTATCATCAGTCTATATATAGATCCTCTTTTTAGAATGGATTTATATATGTAATAAAGTGTCAATAAAAATATAAGTAAATATCCGAGTGCATACCATTTTTTTATTCCTATATCACCATCTGAAAATAAAATAGTAAATGCAGGTACCGCAATAATGAAACCAGATACGCCTCCGACAAAAGCATAAATTGAGGATGCAAAATATATCTGAGTCATTTTTATTCCTTTGTTTTCAAGTTCTTTGCCAAAAAATACAAGTGATGCAATTCCTCCTGCCGGTAAAAATACACTTATCAGATTTCTCTTAAGAAACAGTATTGTAGCATCTCTTAATGACAAATTTGTGTTAATCGAAGCAAATGCAGAAGAATACATTGATCCCTGAAAGAATATATAAATACCTGTCATTCCTAAACCTACCAATACAAGTAAATTCTTTGCATTCCAGATTACATCCTCAATTTTACTTACTTCCGCTTTTTCATGCTTAATAAACCATACAGATAATCCAATGAACAGAATTGCTACTATGTATTGGACAAAAATCTTACCGTTTTCATAAAAAAACTGATATATCTGTTTCTTTACGAAATTTACAATAGTAATTGTTAATAAATGCATTTGCATAATTTACTTCAGAATTAAATAGAGTTTGTTTTTTTACTGTCATGCTGAACTAGTTTCATCATCTCGTTACTGAAAATCTATAGATCCTGAAACAAGTTCAGGATGACAACATCGAATAGTTAAATTTAAAAACAGACCTCCAAATAATACAGTTTGTTATTATTTATCCTGTTTATTACTATTAGTGACTAATTTACTTTGATTTTTAGAGCCTGATGTTATATTATTTCATCAATTAGTTATAAGATTACTTATAAAATTTCCAATATCATTCCCTTGACTTTAGGTTGACCTTGCCTTGACCTTGGGCCGACCTTGGGCTGATTTTAAGTATTTCAATACTCAATTATACTTATTTGAAAAAAGTTAACATATACGGCTTTAATAGGGAGTTACTACGGCTTTAGTGGAAGATTAATACCGGGTTGGAGTAAATGAGGACTATTTCTCTTCGCTTAATATAAGAATTTTTTCAATTTCTAATCTTTCAGAAGGATTCATATCTTCGATTTTACTGAGTGCTTTTTTAAGTTTATCTTTAAATTTCCAGCAAGTCATTTGTCTTAATGATAATCTTCTTGCAAATTCATAAGATGATATTGATTTTTTCTGATTACAAACATAATATGCTATATAAAAAGCTTTGCTAAGAGGAAATTTACAGTTATGAAAGATTGTATTGACCAATGGGGATTCATCATGTTTACATCTTGTGCATCTTCTTGAATATGGCGTCTTCCCATGACAATAATTAGTATTACCGCATTTCCGGCAAACAAAATCTTCACCCCATTTTATTTCTGAAAGAAATTTCAAACACTTTTCATCATCTTCAAAAAGTTGTTTCAAAAATTCTTCATCCAATTCATCTTTAAAAATCTTCCTCATATTACCCTAACGTAAATTCTTTTTATTTGGTTTGCAAAGGTATTAAAAATATAGTGATACTAAAATAGTTTATTGGTGCGAAAAAAATAATTTAAAAGTGATACTTTTGTGATTTGTTTTGCGTTTATTGATTATATTTGCAAAAATTTTAAAACATAAAAATAAACAATATGTCACTTGAATTAGAACAACAAGTCAAAGAACTTGAAAGCAGAATAAATAAATTAAGTAATAGGCAGGCTAAAGATCAGCTTTCGATGGTTGTTTTTTCCGGCGATATGGATAAAATTCTGGCAGCAATGATTATTGCAACAGGTGCAACCGCAATGGATACTAAAGTCAAATTATTTTTTACTTTCTGGGCTATTTCTGCATTAAGAGATCCCGCTAAGAATGTAAAGGAAAAGAATTTTATTTCTAAAATGTTTGGTATGATGTTGCCAAAAGGCAGAAATAAGCTTAAACTATCAAATATGAATATGGCAGGTATGGGTCCTGCAATGATCAAAAGTATAATGAAAAAGAATAAAGTTGCCTCACTTGATGATTTGTTTAAGATTGCAGCAGAGCAGGGGGTTGAAATCAATATTTGTGAAATGTCGATGAATCTGATGGGTTTTAAAAAGGAAGAAATGATAGATTATCCGGGTTTGAATGTGTGTGGTGTGGCAACATTTTTAGCTGATGCAGAAGAAAGTAAAGTGCAATTATTTATATAAATTTAAAATTTAGGAGAATAAAATTATGACAACAGATGAATTAAAAAATCTAAAATCACAAATTACTGTAGATGCAAGAGGAACTTCATGTCCGGGTCCGATACTGGCTGCAAAAAAATCTATCGGTGAAATTAAATCAGGCGAAATTATGGAAGTACTTTCTTCTGATGAAGGAACTAAAAACGATATTCCAAAATGGTGCCAAAAAATGGATTTTGAATACCTTGGATGTGTTGATGAAGATGGTATTTACAGACTTTTCATTAAGAAATAATATATACAATAATGAATACTAAACCCAAAATTCTGGTATTCTCAACTGAAAAGATTTCTGATCCGGCTATAGATCTCGCCGGATTACTCAAAAAGCATTATCCGTTTACTGTTTATACGATTAGTGTTCCATGTTCAAGTTGTATTAAACCGCGGTGGATTATGCATGCTTTTGAAAAAGGATTTGATGGTGTATTCATTGCTGCCGATGGAACTGATTGTTCATTTGGAGAATCCTGTGTTGCTAAAACTTCCGGACTGGTAGCGGCTACTCACGGGTTAATGCGTGAGAAAGGTTTAAAACCATCTAAACTTAAAATGGCTGCTATTTGTTCAGTGTGTGCTGACCCATTTGTGGCACAAATTACAAATCTCATGAAAGAACTTGAAAAAGATAATTCATTATGACAAACAATAATAATGCTGCTTTGGAATGTCCTGAAGAAACAAAATACGACGTAATGGTGATTGGTGCCGGTATCGCCGGAGCAGAATCTGCTCTTAAAATAGCTGATATGGGTTACAAAGTACTATTGGTAGAAAAGGAACCTTCTATCGGGGGTAAAATGATTTTACTTAGTAAAGTATTTCCAACTCTGGATTGCGCCGCTTGTATTACTACCCCAAAAGTATCAGAAACTTCACGCCATCCTAATATAACTATTCTTACAATGACGGAAGTTGAAGAAGTTCAACGTAGTAATAATCGTGATTTTATTGTACAGCTCATAAAGAAACCACGCTATGTGATTGAAAAAGATTGTACAGGTTGCCAGGAATGTGAAAATGTTTGCCCTGTAATTACACAAGATCAGTTTCAATTTAATCTTACAGCACGGAAAGCTGTGTATATTCCGTTTAATATTGCCAGCCCCCGTATTGCATTGATTGATATTGAAAACTGTATGTTGTGTGGCGCATGTGAAAAAGCCTGCCCTTCAAATTGTATAGATTTCACACAGCAGGAACAAAAATTGCAAATAAGTGTAAAAGCTATTATTCTGGCAACAGGATTTAAATTGTTTGATCCTATTTCAATTGAACAATACGGTTACGGAAGGTATAAAAACGTAATTACTTCTATGCAAATGGAACGACAACTTGCACCAACACGTCCATTCAATAATATATTGCGTCCTTCTGATGGTAAAATCCCTGATAAAATAGCATATGTTTTCTGTACCGGTTCGCGTGACCATACTGTCGGAAATCCAATCTGTTCGCAAGTTTGTTGTATGTATTCAACCAAACAAGCTCAATTACTTATGGGCGCTTTGCCTATGGCCGACATTTCACTTTATTATATAAATATCCGTGCTTTCGGAAAAGGATATAATGAATTCTATATGCAGGCAAAAGATATGGGCGCAAATTATGTAAAAGGTAAAATCGGCAAAATTACTGAAAAAGAAAACGGTAATCTGATATTACGTTTTGAAGATATTGTAACAGGGAAAGTGTCCGAGAAAGAACATGATTTAGTTGTCCTTTCTGTAGGTTTATTAGCTAATCCTGAGATTACCAAAGTATTTAAGGACGAAAAATTAGAATTAGATGCAGTGAAATATGTCTGTCAGAAAGATATGTTGCAAAATCCTGCACAAACTTCTATAGAAGGAGTTTTTGTTGCCGGTACAGCAACCGGTCCGATGGATATTCCTGATACCATTATGTCGGCAGGTGCCGCAGTTACTGAAACGTCAAGCTATTTAAAAAAATTATTATGAAGAAAAAGATAGGTGTTTATATTTGTCATTGTGGAGGTAATATCTCAGATTATGTGAACATTGAAGAAGTAAAAGAGGCCGTTAAATATGAAGCTGATGTTTATCTGGTTAAAAATACTCTGTTTGCCTGTTCTGATTCTTCACAAAAACAAATGGTAGAGGATATTCAAAACGATCAGTTGGATGCCATTGTTGTTGCTTCATGTTCACCTAAGCTTCATCTGAATACTTTTCGTGGAGTGGCTCAACGAGCAGGTTTGAATCCATTTAATTATGTACCAGATATTCTATCGCTCACTAAATCACTCAATAAGCCGGCCACAAATCTCACGGTCGGTATGGTCCGGGCATACGCCATTCGCATCGGGCCTAGAACGCCAAGCGTGCCAGTAGCAAGCCCTGGAACACCATATCTCGCAAGCACTACTGAACATTGGCGCAAGTCCTCCCAGCCGCTGTCTTCACCGATAAGCACTTGCAATCCACCAACCGAGCTGTTAACCGAAATGCGTGCTAGAAGGCCCTGTAGGGTGGAACGTTCTTCAAAAAGCCTAAGGGCGCGGCGGGCTTCATTTGATTCGGCAAATTCTGGTTCTGACAACACATTCGTCAAACCGTCTGTATAGATCGTACTTGAGACACTTTCGGCAGAACGACGAGCGTCTTGGCTGATGAGCGTCAAGATGTCCTGTTCGAGAGCATCAGCCTGGTTCGTTACAGCCTCTATCTCATCCATGAAGTGGCCTGCCAATCTACTATTGATATGTGCCGCGGTTTGGCTGAGTCGATCTTGTGTGACAGGTTCAGCCAGGTTAAGAATTTGCTGAGATACCTCACCTCCCACCATCACGAGTACCATTAAGAACTGTCGGCCTTGTGTAGCAATCAATTCAACGTGCTGAAAACGCACCTTCTCTGCCCGCGGTGCAGAGATCACAGATGCTCCCTGCGATTGACGCGCCAGTATTGAGGCGGCCAGATGCATCCATTGTTCAACATCCGGGCTAGCTTGATGGAATTGATACGA
>JAUZOY010000086.1 GCA_030706235.1 Bacteroidota bacterium
AAAAGTATCAAAATAATAATAATACTGATTTTCAACATCAAAAGAAATTATAAACAAAATATTTTTAATGAAAAAATACTTAATTAGTTAAATTTTTGTAGGTTTGCTAAAAAGTAAGAATACAATTTAAATAATTATAATTCATTAATTAATAAATCTTTTCAATGAATAATTTTGTTTCGAGACATATCGGACCACAGGGTAAGGATGTCGAAATGATGTTGAAGACCCTGGGAGTTAGTTCAATAGATGAATTAATAGAGCAGACAATACCTGTATCAATCAGGATGAAAAATAAATTAAATATATCTGAGAAAGGGATGTCAGAATATGAATATTTAAATCATATTAAAGAGATCGCTTCAAAAAATAAAATATTCAGGACATATATTGGTCAAGGGTATTACAATACAGTTACACCTTCAGTTATATTAAGAAACATATTGGAAAATCCCGGATGGTATACTTCATATACTCCATATCAGGCAGAAGTATCACAGGGAAGACTGGAAGCTTTATTGAATTTCCAGACAATGATTATAGAACTAACCGGATTGCCAATGGCAAATGCATCATTGCTCGACGAAGGGACTGCAGCAGCAGAAGCAATGATAATGATGCATAATTCCCGATCAAGAGCACAGGTAAAAAATGAAGCAAATCAACTTTTTGTTTCAGAAGATCTTTTTCCTCAAACTGTTGCAGTAATAAAAACAAGAGCTATCCCTTTGGGAATTGAATTGGTTTTTGGGAAACATTGTAAGTTTGACTTTAGTGATAAAGTATTTGGTGCTATAGTACAATATCCAAATAAAAACGGAGAAATTCATGATTACAGAACTTTTACCGAAAAAGCACATTCAAATGGTTCATTAGTTGCAGTAGCAGCTGATTTAATGAGTTTATGTTTATTAACACCTCCGGGAGAATTTGGAGCAGATATTGCTGTTGGAACATCTCAGAGATTTGGTATTCCTATGGGTTTTGGAGGACCGCATGCCGGATACTTTGCAACCAGGGATGAGTTTAAAAGAAACATGCCCGGCAGAATAATTGGAATTACTATTGACGGTCAGGGAAACAGAGCCGTAAGAATGGCATTACAAACAAGAGAACAACACATTAAAAGAGAAAAAGCTACTTCAAATATTTGTACGGCACAAGCATTATTAGCCATAATGGCAGGTTTTTACGGAGCTTATCATGGAAATAAAGGATTAAAATCTATTGCATCCGGAATCCATAAAACAGCATTATTCATTTCTCAGGAATTAACTAAACTTGGTTATGTTCAAAATAATAAAAAATATTTTGATACATTGAACATCACTATACCTTTCAATGTAAATATTGACGACATCAGAAATCTTGCAATTAAGGATAAAATTAATTTCAGGTATATTGATGATAAAACAATAGGAATAAGTATTGATGAAACCACATGCATTAATGATGTTAAATCTATATTATGTTGTTTTGCCAAAGCTGCCGGTAAATCCTGTCCGAATATTTCTTCAGAAGATTTAAATAAAACAGATGAAATATTATCTGAAGAACTTATTCGTAAATCAGACTTTATGACTCAGTCAGTTTTTAATTCATATCATTCTGAAACTGAAATGATGAGATATATGAAAAGACTTGAAAACAAAGATATTTCTCTTAACTTTTCAATGATCTCATTAGGTTCATGTACAATGAAACTTAATGCAGCATCAGAAATGTTGGCAATAAGCTGGCCTGAATTTGGAAGCATTCATCCTTTTGCACCTTCAGATCAGACAGGAGGTTATATGGAAATGATAAAAGATTTAGAAAATGATTTGTCTGCAATAACAGGATTCGCAGCGACAACATTACAACCAAATTCAGGTGCAGCAGCAGAATACACAGGTCTGATGGTCATACGTCAATATCATATTTCCAGAAATGAAGGTCACAGAAATGTAGTTTTAATACCATCTTCAGCACATGGAACTAATCCTGCAAGTGCTGCAATGGCAGGAATGAACGTTGTAGTCGTTAAATGCGATGAAAATGGCAACATCGACTTAATTGATTTAAAAGAAAAAGCCGTAATGCACAGAAATAATCTCTCTGCTTTGATGGTGACCTACCCTTCAACACATGGAGTTTTTGAAGAAGGTATTCTTGAAATCATAAAGATAACTCATGAAAATGGCGGACAAGTATATATGGATGGAGCAAATATGAATGCTCAGGTCGGTATTACAAATCCCGGTACAATAGGAGCTGATGTTTGTCATTTGAATTTACATAAAACGTTTGCAATACCTCACGGAGGTGGAGGTCCTGGTGTTGGTACTATTTGCGTAGCTCAACATCTTGTGAAATTCCTTCCAGGACATTCAGTTGTAACAACAGGTGGAGAAGAAGGAATCACTGCTGTATCATCTGCACCATTTGGTAGTGCTATGGTATTACCGATTTCATATGGATATATTAAAATGATGGGTGCTGAAGGACTTACTATGGCAACCAAATTTGCAATTTTAAACGCTAATTATATTGCTAAAATATTGGAAGACCATTATAAAATATTATATACAGGTAAGAATGGAAGAGTTGCTCATGAAATGATACTTGATTGTAATAATTTCAAGAGAACTGCAGATGTTGAGGCTATAGATATAGCAAAAAGACTAATGGATTATGGTTTCCATGCTCCCACTGTAGCATTCCCTGTTCATGGAACATTAATGGTAGAACCTACAGAAAGCGAATCCTTACGTGAATTAGACAGATTCTGTCAGGCAATGATTCAGATCAGAGAAGAAATTAAAGAGATAGAAGATGGAATTTCTGATAAAAAGAATAACCTGTTAAAAAATTCTCCACATACTTCATTAATGGTTACAAATGATGAATGGATTTACCCATATTCCAGAAAAAAAGCTGCATACCCGTTGGATTGGATAAAAGACGGCAAATTCTGGCCAAGTGTTAACAGAGTTGATGATGCATATGGAGACCGAAATCTTGTTTGTATATGTGAAACAGTAGAAAGCCATAATTAACACATTAATCCTTTTAAAAATAAAGCCTCACAACAATAAAACTGTGGGGCTTTTTTATTAATTGAGCTTAGATAATTCTATTCTTGACAAAATTCGACCACATCTCTAAATCATAGTCTAATCTAATATTTTTTACCATAAACACGATTTTAATTCACATTTCAATAAATTTAATCAATATTTACGTCTTTTAACGTATTTACAAGAACCTTCATTAAGATTAATTTTGTTTATCATTATTTTTTTAATGCTTATTGCTATTTTAGTAGCACCAATTAAATATTATTGTATTTTAAAATCCCATGATTTTTTAACATGAAAAAACGATTGTTAAAAAAGAAACTTATGGAAATAGCTTAAACTAATATGATTTAATTATAAAATAAATATTTAAGGAAAAAATAATTATTAAACTAAATTATATAAAAATGGAGGAACAAATGGAACAATACATTAGAGTATTTATTGATCAGGCTAAAGATCTTATATCAGAATTGGAAAAATTAATTTCAAAGTTGAAGAAAGATACAAAAGATTTTGAAATTATAACAAAGATAATAAATATTGTTCATTCTCTAAAGGGTGTATCAGGAATGTTTGGTTATAGAATAATCGGATTTTATTCACAGAAACTTGAATTACTATATAATATGGTAAGAAGTAATGAAGTAGAGATATCAGATGAACTTATTGAAGTTACCATAAAATCTGTAATTCATTTAAGAAATTTACTCAATGATCCGATGTTAAAAAACAAAGAGATTGAATCAAATCATTATAAATTGTTGGAAAGGATTAATTTTTTAAACAATTATTGTTTTAAATAATTAATTCTTTGGATATTATAACATATTATAGTTTATTTAATAAAATAAATATATTTACGTATTTTAACGTATTTACTTTTATAAAAAATAATGTAAGTTTGCCATAATATTTTACATTTTTTTAATAATAAACATTGCATTAAAAGAAAATAAATAATGTATTTCTGAAATTTTTAATAACAACATAATTTATAAAAATCACGGAAATTATGAAAAAAATTGAAAAAAGAAAAATAATAGAAATAAAAAAAGAAAATATTAATGAAGAAAATGATCTGTATTCACAAATACGAAATAAGAACCATGATAAGAATATAAACAAAGACTTTCTTAAAAAATACGGATTTGACGAAATTTTTTATAGTTATAATTAAATATGATATATAAAAAATGCTCCTGTCGTTGATAATTTTATAAAGACAATAATTTCTATATTATATTTTTAAATACCATGTGCCTATGAAACAAAAATACATTATATTCTTAGAAAAAGCAATTACTTCATTGATATATTTCTTTCAATACTTTTAAGATAAATCCTAATAAAGTCCGGAACTTTGGTTATTTTAAACCAAAAATATGTCTATTCCAAAACAAATTGGCTAAAATTTATCTGCAAATTAATTATTATATAACAAAATATTTTAGTATCTTTGATGATAAAAATAACGAATTATATTAGTTTCGATAAAACCTGAAAAAACAAATATTTAAGAAAAACATGAAAACTAAAGAAACGACAATTAAAGAGATAGCAGATGTTTTAAAAAACGGGAAAAAGTGCCCTGCCGCTTTACTTATTGGGGCAGGAGTATCTGCTTCAGCCGGAATACCTTTATTAAATGATATCAAGGGAATCATTGAAACAAAATATCCCGGAATAAAGAATATATGTGATCAGGATTCATTTATGAATTACATGAAAGAACTTCCAAATGATGAAAGGAAAAAATTAATAAATTGGATAATAGAAAAATCAAAACTTAATGATGCACATAAATATATAGCTGCCCTTATAAAAAGCGGATTTATAAACAGAGTTTTAACATCAAATTTTGACACTCTTCTTGAGAAAGCATTAGCTGAAGAAAACATATTTCCCGGAATTTATGATATATCTGCATCTGAAAATTTTAAGATGGAAGCAGTGACAGACAGATCAATATTTCGTCTTTATGGACATAAAGACAGGATTGTTATATTAGATTCAGAAATACAATGGGGAGAACATTACAACAAAGTTAAAAAGGTAATTGAAGACACAATAGAAAATCAGACACTAATAGTAATTGGTTATAGTGGTAAAGATGACCCTGTGTTCAATCACATTATTAAATATGAAAAATTTAATAATAAATTATTCTGGGTAGGACATAAAGAGAATGAACCTACTGATATAGTCCGAAAAACAATTTTAAAAGAAGAAGAAAATTTTGCAAGATACCTTAAAGGATTTGACGCTGATAGCTTTTTCATGAGATTATCCAAAGAACTAGGAATTTATAAACCAAAAACAGTTAAGAAAGAACGTTCACCTCATACCGAAAAATCCCAAACTCATTCAAATAATAACACTTATAATATTTCACAGGAACCAAGAGACTGGAATGACGTTGCAATAAAAATTTTTGATAATCCGGAAAATGTAAACAATGTATTAAAAGAAGAATTTTGTCAGGCAGAATATATAAAATTAAACAAAGAAGCTCAGGTTAATGAAAGTTACCAGGTATTTGAAGGATTAAACAGATTTAATAAAAAAACTGATAATAATGAATTTCTGGCTAACTATCTTTATGATTGTGCCGTTACAATGTCCAAAATAGCAGAAAAAAAAGAAGGGAAAGAAAAAGAGCAATTGCTAAGAGATACTATAAATAAATATAAAGAAACACTTAAAATAAAGCCTGACAAACATGAAGCTATATACAACTGGGGGGTCGTTTTAGGTAAAATCTCCGATATGAAAGAAAGAGAAGAAAGAGAGCTGTTATTAAAAGAAACCATTGAAAAATATAAAGAGGTTTTGAAAATAAAGCCTGATAAACATGAAGCTCTTTTAAACTGGGGTAATATATTAGTCAAAATCACCGATTTTAAAAAAGAAGAGAAAGAAAAAGAAAAATTATTAAATGAAGCTATTGAAAAGAATAAAGAAGCATTGAAAATTAAGCCGGATAAACAAGAGGCTTTATTTAACTGGGGTTTTGTTTTAGGTAAAATTTCAGATATGAAAGAAAAGGAAGAAAAAGAACAACTACTTCAGGAATCAATAGAGAAATATAAAGAAGCACTAAGAATTAAACCCGATAAATATAAAGCTCTTACAAACTGGAATGCCGCATTGGAAAAAATTGCAGCAATGAAAAAAGGCGAAGAAAAGGAATTATTATTAAGAGAAGAAATAAAGAAATATAAGGATGCATTAAAAATTAAGCTTAATATTGATGCTCTGTATAACTGGGGAGCCGCTTTGGGGAAAATTGCAGATATGAAGGAAAGAGATGATGAAAGAGAAAAGATTTTGAAAGAAGAAATTGATAAATACATTGAAATACTGAATATTAAACCTGATAAATTTGAAGCAATAATTAACTGGGGAGCTGTTCTCGGAAAATTAGCAGATATGAAAGAAGGAACTGAAAAAGAAGAATTATTAAGAGAAGAAATTGAAAAATATAAGGAAGCATTGGTAATAAAACCGGGTAATTATGAATCAATAAACAACTGGGTTGTTGCACTTGGAAAAATTGCTGATATGAGATCCGGAGATGAAAAAGAACAAATTCTTAAAGAGATAGTAACCATTTTAGAAGAAAATATTGATGAAGTAAAATTCTCATATAATCTTGCCTGTGCTTATTCACTTATGAAAGATAAAGAAAAAGCTATTTCATACCTTGAGAAATGTTTTAAAAACGGATTTATGTTGAGAAATGATTATATAATGAGTGATCCCGATCTTGATTTTATCAGAAGGGACATAAGAGTGCAAAAATTGATGAAGATGAATGAAAAAGTTAAAGAATATTAAGATATGCAACATGAAAAACTGTATGAAAAACAGATTGAAAACAAAAAATGAAAAACGAAAATGAAAAGGGAACTACAGGTTATTAAGATTGCCTTAAAATATGGAAGTATTTTTAAAATAGGCGGATAAATTCTTAATATAACTATGTAGTTTATAAAAAAAACCTGACAGCTTTTTATTACTGTCAGGTTTTTTTTTGCATCTTCCTTCAATTCATTAAAAATTCAGATATTCGCAGAATAATTAATAAAAAAAAGAGGATATAATAAAATGGCTGACGATAAGAAAATTATCTTTTCGATGGTGAATGTATCAAAAATATTTCCACCACAAAAACAAGTGCTTAAGAATATTTATCTTTCCTTTTATTATGGGGCAAAGATTGGCATAATCGGGTTGAATGGTTCAGGTAAATCTACTTTATTAAAGATAATAGCCGGTGTAGAACCATCATTTGATGGAGAAGTAGTATTTTCACCGGGATACACTGTAGGGTATCTGGAACAGGATCCAAAACTTGATAATAATAAAACGGTAAGAGAAATTATTGAAGAAGGAGTATCTGAAGTAGTTCAATTACTGAAAGAATATGAAGAAGTAAATAATAAATTCATGGAACCAATGAGTGATGACGAAATGAATAAGCTCATTGAAAGACAAGGCGAACTTACGGAGCTACTGGATCATCATAACGCCTGGGAACTTGATTCAAAACTTGAAAGAGCTATGGATGCTCTACGCTGTCCGGATCAGGATGCCATAGTTAAAAATCTGTCCGGTGGCGAAAGAAGAAGAATAGCATTATGCAGATTATTATTGAAAGAACCGGATATACTACTTCTTGATGAACCAACTAACCATCTTGATGCTGAATCTATAGAATGGCTTGAACAACATCTAAGACAATATAAAGGAACAGTTATAGCAGTTACTCACGACAGATATTTTCTTGATAATGTTGCAGGTTGGATACTTGAACTCGACAGAGGAGAAGGAATACCATGGCAGGGAAATTACTCATCATGGCTTGAACAAAAAACAAAGAGGCTGGAAGCTGAAGAAAAATCAGAAAGTAAAAGGAAAAAGACTCTTGACAGAGAACTTGAATGGGTAAGAATGTCTCCTAAAGCCAGACATGCTAAATCAAAAGCGAGATTATCTGCTTACGAAAAAATGATGAATGAAGATGTAAAACAAAAAGAAGAAAAACTTGAGATTTTTATACCCAATGGTCCCAGATTAGGAAACAATGTTATTGAAGCAAAAAATGTTTCAAAAGCTTTTGGCGATAAACTTCTTTTTGAAAACCTCAACTTTTCTCTTCCTCCTGCAGGAATCGTGGGAATAATCGGACCTAACGGAGCAGGGAAAACTACTTTATTCAGAATGATAATGGGACTTGAAAAAGCAGACAGAGGAGATTTTAAGATAGGTGAAACTGTAAAACTCGCATATATTGACCAGTCACATTCTGAAATCGACCCTGAAAAAAATGTATGGGAAGTTATTTCAGGAGGACATGAAACTATTGATTTAGGTGGAAAATCAGCTAATTCAAGAGCATATGTGGCAAAATTCAACTTCAGTGGTCAGGATCAGGGTAAAAAAGCTGGAGTTTTGTCAGGAGGAGAACGCAACAGACTTCATCTTGCTATGACTGTTAAAGCTGGAGCAAATGTGCTTTTACTGGATGAGCCCACTAATGATATTGATATCAATACTTTAAGAGCGCTGGAAGAAGGTCTCGAAAACTTTGCAGGATGTGCAGTAATAATAACTCATGATAGATGGTTTCTCGACAGAGTAGCTACACATATTCTTGCATTTGAAGGAGAATCACAGGTTTACTTTTTTGAAGGTTCTTTCTCCGAATATGAGGAAAATCATAAAAAAAGAACAGGTGAAACAGAACCGAAAAGAATCAGGTATAAAAAGCTTATGGAATAATTAAGATAAATTTTTAAATAATTCATAATTAAAAAATAATAATGGTTGGTATACCCAAAGGAACAAGAGATTTTAATGTGACCGAGATGGTCAGAAGAAATTATATATTTAATACTGTAAAAGAAGTATTTGAACTATATGGATTTAGTCCTATAGAAACTCCTGCAATGGAAAATCTTTCAACATTGATGGGTAAATATGGAGAAGAAGGAGACAAACTTATCTTCAAAATACTGAACTCAGGTGATTTTATGGGAAACATAGATATGAATAATAAGGAAAATCTTAATTCAAAGAAAATTGCAGTTGCAATAGCTGAGAAAGCTTTGAGATATGACCTGACAGTACCGTTTGCAAGATTTGTTGTACAACATCAAAATGAAATCACATTTCCCTTCAGAAGATATCAGATACAACCTGTTTGGAGAGCTGACAGACCACAAAAAGGAAGATATAGAGAATTTTATCAATGTGACGTAGATGTTGTGGGAAGCAACTCTTTACTTAATGAATACGAGTTAATACAAATAATTGATGATGTTTTCGGGAAACTAGGCATTAATGTAACAATAAAACTCAATAACAGAAAAATTTTAAGCGGTATTGCAGAGGTAATAGATGAATCTGAAAGACTGACAGATATAACAGTAGCTATAGATAAACTTGATAAAATCGGTATAGACAATGTGAAGGAAGAACTAAAGCAAAAAGGTTTAACTGAAGAAAAGTTTAATTTATTAAAACCTGTAATACTTTTATCCGGAACCAATGAAGAAAAACTTGAAAAATTAAAAGATGTATTTAAAAATTCATCGACAGGAACGAAAGGAGTTGAAGAATTAAATACTATTCTTGAACATATAAAAATTTCTGCACTTAAACAGGCTAAATTGGAAATTGATATTTCACTTGCACGTGGTTTGAATTATTATACCGGAGCGATTTTTGAAGTTAAAGCACGTGATGTTAGCATCGGTAGTATTTGTGGAGGAGGCAGATATGATGACCTTACAGGTATATTTGGACTTAAGAATGTTTCAGGAGTTGGAATTTCTTTTGGAGCAGACAGAATATACGATGTATTGACAGAATTAAATTTATTCCCGGAATCTTCAAAAACCACTACTAAAATATTATTCATTAACTTTGGAGGCGATGAAGAAAAGTACTGCCTGAAATTATTGAAAGAAATAAGATTAAACGGAATAAATGCAGAAATCTATCCCGTAAATGCAAAAATTAAGAAACAAATGGAATATTCGAACAATAAAGGTATTAACTTTGTAGCGCTTGCAGGAACAAATGAAATGAATGAAAACAAAGTTACTCTTAAAAACATGATTAGCGGAGAACAAGAGCTACTGAATATTTCCGAACTAATTGAGAAGATTAAATAAACTTTTAATTTTTTCACTTAATAATTATAATATCAGTCAATTTTGAATAAAATACAAGTAAAAATAAAATATAAAAGATGAAAAACATACATTATATAAGTTCAGATACTCTCGGACTTGACATGATAAAAAATATTATTGACGGGCAATATACCCTTACACTTTCATCTGATTCAAGAAATAATATAGTATATTGCAGAGAATATCTCGACAGAAAAA
Source organism: Bacteroidota bacterium (assembly GCA_030706235.1). Taxonomy (GTDB): domain Bacteria; phylum Bacteroidota; class Bacteroidia; order Bacteroidales; family GWE2-29-8; genus JAUZOY01. Next base: position 10,463 of record JAUZOY010000086.1, read on the forward strand.
TGGTTGATACCAAAACACCGATATATGGAATAAACACCGGATTTGGTTCTTTACATAATATCAAGATTTCTGAAAATGAACTGGAAACATTACAGGAAAATTTAGTTATGTCTCACTCTTGCGGTATGGGCGATTTGGTGCCACCTGAGATAGTAAAACTTATGTTATTACTTAAAATACAATCATTATCCTATGGAAAATCAGGAATCCAGCTATCAACGATTGAGAGGTTAATCTATTTTTTCAATAACAATGTTTTACCTGTAGTGTATGAACAAGGTTCTCTCGGAGCTTCCGGCGATCTTGCTCCATTAGCACATTTAAGTTTACCATTGCTTGGAATGGGTGAAGTTATTGTAAATGGGGAAAGGATAAAAACTGAGGATTATTATAATGCTAATAATCTGAAACCAATAACATTAAAATCAAAAGAAGGACTGGCTCTATTGAACGGGACACAATTCATGAGTGCTTACGGGGTACAATGTTTGCTTGATTGTATGAAACTATCTGATCTTGCAGATGTTGTTGGTGCATTATCTCTCGATGCTTATGATGGAAGACAAGAAGCCTTTAATGAAATTATTCAGCTTGTCAGACCACATAAAGGACAGTTATTGACCGCAAGAAGAATAAACAAGATATTGAGAGGAAGCGAACTGATAAAAAACCAAAAGACAGAAACACAGGATCCCTATTCATTCAGATGCATTCCTCAGGTTCATGGTGCTGTAAAAGACACTATCAACTATGTAATGTCTGTGGTAGTTAATGAAATAAATGCTGTAACAGATAACCCTACTATATTCCCATATGAGGATATGATAATTTCAGGAGGCAATTTTCATGGACAACCATTAGCATTTGTGCTTGATTTTCTGGCAATAGCAACAGCTGAGCTTGGAAATATTTCTGAAAGAAGAACCTATCATTTGATATCAGGAAAAAGAAATTTGCCAAAATATTTAATAACCTCAGCCGGAGTTAATTCAGGATTCATGATTCCACAGTATACTGCTGCATCAATTGTAAGTCAAAATAAACAATATTGCACACCCGCATCGGTTGATTCAATAGAATCTTCTGACGGACAGGAAGACTATGTCAGTATGGGCGCTAATGCTGCTACAAAGCTTTATAAAGTAATAAAAAATGTTGAAAAAGTACTTGCTATAGAGCTATTCAATGCTGCTCAGGCTATAGAATTCAGAAAACCACTGAACACTTCTC
>JAUZOY010000087.1 GCA_030706235.1 Bacteroidota bacterium
AATGTCGAATTAAAAATCGAATATACTTCTAATGCTTTACAGGAAATTTATGAATTAAAAGAAAATAATAAGATCCTTGAAAAATTATAAGTTTTAGAATTATAATTATTGTGATACTCTTTCCGGATATTTAGAAATTGATTTGATTTTATTTTGTAACTACTCACCCAGTATAATCTTATTATATTTAGGCTATTAGAAAAAATATTTCTCTATCAAAGAACGCAAAAGATTGATTAATAAATCTTTTGCGTTCTTTGGGGTTTAAACTTTGCGAGTTTTGTGTGAAAATAAATAACTCATAATTAACATCTGGGCAGGGTGAGTAGTTGCTAAATTTTAATCTAAAGCGACATTTATAATATTCATTATTTAATTTATTTATATTTTTGTCGTAAAATTAAAATATATGAAAAATGAAAACACTCAGGTACCTTTCCCTAATTATTATAATATTATATTCTAAAAACATATATAGCTATACTTTAAAATCCGGTAATATTTCTTCTAAGGAAGTCTGGGCAGATACAATTCATGTTATTGGAGATATTACAATTACAAAAAATGGAAGTTTAATAATTAATTCTGGAACATTAATTCTGTTTGATGGCGAATATGGGATAAATATAAGTCTCGATGGTAAAATTAATGCTAACGGAACAATTCAGAAAAAAGTTCAGTTTCTGTCAAATAATACTCAGCAATACTGGTCAGGAATAAAATTTGAAGATATGTCTGCAACTGCTGATAGTTCAATATTTAATTATTGCACATTTTCAAGTGCCTACGGTGCAATGAATATCTATATTCATAATAAAATAAGGCTAAGTAATTGCATATTTACTGATAATTACAATATGGATTATGGTAATATGAGGGGTGGAGGATTATATTGCGATTCTTCCAATATTGTTATATATAATTCAACATTTAAAAACAATTATGCAGAAGATGGTGGCGGAATATTTTTTAATAGATCAGACGTCAGAATGTATAATTCAAGAATATCAAACAATAGAATGGATTGTAGAGGGGCTGGTATTATGTCTATGTTATCTAAATTAAGATTATACAATTGCCTAATCGACAATAATTTACATTCTAATTCCAATGGAGGAGCCGGAATGGAACTGGATAAGTCAAATGTTGAGCTATACAATTGTAAATTAATAAATAATGTTGGTAATGCAATAGAAGCATATATTTCTGAATATGATTATACCGGAAGCCTTAAGCTCTATGGCTGCCTTGTTGCTAATAATGTTGGAACCGATGAGGGAGTAATTAAATGTGAGGGCATTAAATTATACATTATTAATTCAACAATAGTAAATAATTCTGGTGGCAAAAGTGCAGCATACAGACTGGTAGGTGGTGTTAATAGTTATTATTGTTATCCTTTAAAGATCATCAATTCAATTTTCCAAAATAATTCAGGTAAGTATCAGGATTTATATTTTAGCATTTTTGACGGTTATTATCCTGAAATCAGGAATAATAATTTCAGTTTTCAGAATAACAAATCAATCCCGGATTCAATTCTTTACGTTAATTTTGATTTAATTCCCAGGTTTAATAATCCCTCCGGTATAGTTGGCCCTTCAGATGATGGACTCAAAGCAGACTGGAGCTTAATGTCATGTTCAGAATTAATCAATAAAGGGTTAAATAAATATATTGATACAATTCTATCCAAAGATTTAAACAAAAATCTAAGAATATATGATGATACAGTGGATTTGGGTGCTATCGAATACACATCTTCCAGGAAATATACTGATGGTAAGAGGATTATTTATGTAAAAGAAAACGGAACTGGTGATGGAACTTCATGGTCAAAGGCTACAGGGAATCTTCAGAAAGCTATCAATACTAAAATACAATGTAATAGTGGTATTGAAATTTGGGTGGCAAAAGGAAACTATTATCCTGATACTACAGGAATTAAAAATTTAATAAGAGCTTCTTTTATGATGAAAAACAATGTGTCTGTTTATGGTGGATTCAGCGGAAATGAAGATTCTTTATCCAAAAGAGATTTCAAACTGAACGAAACTGTGTTGAATGGAGATATACTAAAAAAAAATAACAGATTTGATTTCTCTTATCATGTAGTTATATCTGAAAATCTTGATAATAGCTCAGTTTTAGATGGGTTTACAATTATAAATGGAAATGCTGCAGATTACATGAGTTCAGACGATATCGGGGGAGGCATTCATTGTATATACTCAAATGCTGTTTTTAAAAATTTAATAATAAAGAATAACTATGCAGGCAGTGGAAGCGGCTTGGCTCTTGATGTATCTAGCCCTAAATTTATAAATTGCCGGATATTTAACAATAACTCTAATAGCTCGTTTGGTGAAGGCGAAGTAACTTTTAATAATTCTAATCCGGAAATTATCAACTGCCGTATATTTAATTCAGATAATAACGGCGTTTATTCTAATTACTCAAAACCTGTATTTGTAAATACAATCATTTCAAACAATCAGGGATGTGGAATTTATTGTAATAACTCAAATCCAAAAATAATAAATTCTGTAATCGCATATAATATATCAGATTTTATTGCAGGAGGTATCTATATTTATCAAAATTCTACAGTTGAAGTCTATAACTCCATCATGTGGAGTAATTTCAATTCTAACAATAAGATTTATCATTTTAATTATATAGATGGCAAGGATACTACTATTAAATTTAAAGTTTTTTCATCTATAGTTCAACGGGATAATGTATATGATATACCGGGTAATTTATTTTCCGGTAATTTTGATATCAATCCTGAATTTAAAAACGTATTGACACACCCCGGAATAGACTATAAATCTGTAGATGCTGACTGGGGCATAAATGCGTGTTCTCCATGTATAAACAAAGGAAAAAATAAATACTTCAATTCATCCATGAATACTGATATTATACTTAATAAAAGAATATATAATGATACAATTGATATAGGTCCGTACGAATACCAGGGAAATAAAATATCTCTGATCCCTGCAAGGAATATTGTCTATGTAAAACCAGGAGGAAAAGGTAATGGCAGTTCATGGAATGATGCAACTGGCAGTATTCAGTCTGCAATTGATGCCCCCTGCGGTTGCTATAAAAATAATGAGGTATGGGTGTTTGTAGGTAAATTCTATCCTGATACAAATGGACTGGCAGATCAGACAGATGCTTGTCTGGAACTCAGAAACAATAAAAAAATATTCGGAGGTTTTATCGGAAACGAAACTTCAGCTGATCAGAGAAATACCAAATTACACAAAACTATTATAAGTGGTAATATTGGCTCTCCAAAAGATTCAACCGACAATTGCCGCAATTTAATTTCTTTGGTAAACCAGGATTCTATACTTTTGGATGGCTTTATTTTGAAAGATGCTTATAATAACATACACTTTGATAGTAAGGCTGTGATTTTTAGTGAAAACTCTCATTTCACTTTCAGGAATGTTTCTATTGAAAACAATGCCAGCAGATATACAGATGGAATAATCAGATGCTATAAATCCGGATTTAAATTTGATAAGTGTAATATTATTAATAATATCTCAGATTATTCAAATTTCACAATCGATAATTCAAATTTTGAAATAGCTAACACTAAGATCATTAATAATACAGGTTCCTATTCAGGGGGATTGGATATAACAAAATCAAAAGGGATTATCTGCAATTCTATAATTTCTGATAACAATGGGGGAGACTACGCAGGAGGAATTAACAGCAATTCATCTGTTTATTCTATAGTTAATTCAAATATAATAAATAATAATTCTATTTATTTAAATAGTATAAACAGTCTTTCTTCAAGCGATACTTTATTGATTCTTAATAGTATTATATGGGACGATAGTTATGATAAAACTAAAAAAATATTCAGCATAAATGAAAATACAACCAAAATCATAAATAGTGATATTATAAGAGGTGAAAACTTAAATATGCCTGCTGTCGGTTATATTAATAATATTGATGCCGATCCTGTTTTTTATGGCAGGGAATCTTATGATATATTTTCTGATGATTATTGGAAATTAAAAAGCTGCTCGCCATGTGTTGATAATGGATTGTACGACCCCAAAATCGTCAAATCGATTTCAGATATCTCCGGCAACCCAAGGATATACAAAAATAAAACTATTGATATTGGGCCATTTGAATATCAGGGTGACAGAAAATGCTTAAGCATTACATTCCTCGTTACTTACGGTAAAAAAGCACTGTCTGATATAAACGTCAGTTTAGGTTTATATCAGGGTCAATATAAAAACACAAATTCTCAGGGTATTTGTAAGTTTGATGATTTTTCTCATGAATCAAAGCTTAAATATTCTGTTTATTATAATGGTAGATGGATTGAAGATTCAATAAGATATATATACAATGATACTCTGATCAAAGTAGATTTCAGCAAAATAAACATTAACCTGATTCAAAATGATAATAAAACATTGATCTATCCCGATCCTGCATGCGATAGGATAAATATTGAGCAAAATCTGGTTGATGGTGAATCCGTTGCTTCATTATTTTCTTTTGATGGTAAATTAATATTATCAGAAAGATTAACTAACCCAAAAAGTTTTATTGATATATCAAATCTTCAAAGTGGTATATTTATTATCAGAATAGTCAATGCAAATTCTGTATATGAAAGAAAAATAGTTAAGCTATGATTTTGTTATTCTCTATCACTAATGTCGTCATCTGTTAAAAAGGTTCTTACATTCTCGTCAAATCCCGGGTATCTCATTATAAACTTTTAAAGAGCTTTTTCTAATTCAGTTAAATCGTTTTTTGAGAAAGTACCATGATAACCTCTTGAATCAAATTGAAGCATATCAATATTGCCTTATAGGGAACAAAATTCAATACTACAAAAGTAATGTTTTTCTATCATTTTATAACAAAAAATCTTTTATAATATAAAATTGTACTTGTTAACAACATAAATCATCAATGAACATATGAAAAGTGATATTGAATCTGCAAATAAGCCTTGTCTCGTCCCATAGCTTACCTATATCAGATTCGTAAATGAGATATTAGTGAATTGTAATTATATTTGGATTAATTTGTGTTTAAAGAAACTCTAATTTCCGTTTCCTGTGCCGTTGTCGGTTGTAAAGCTCCATAATGGGCCGGTTGAAGAATAGCCTGAACTGTTTTTTGCCACAACTTTCCAGTAATATGTAGTGTTGAATGTGAGGCCGGATATTGAATAACTTGTTGATGAAGTATTGCTTACTCTTATTGATGGAGAACTTGAAGTGCCAAAATAAACGTCATATGTAATTGAACTTCCATTAGGGTCGGAGCTTGTAGCCCAGCTTATGGATGATGTGTTAACAGCTATATTTTTAGCTCCGTTTCCGGGTGTTGGACCTGATGGTTCCGAAGGTGTATAACTACTTGAACTTTTAGAACATCCTGAAAGAATAATAGACGTAACTAACAGTATTCCAGCACATAAAAAACTTACTCTTTTTGCATTTTCAATTATCCATTTGTTATGTTTACTATTCATAATAAGTGTAATTTTGTTTAATAATTTAATTAACACTACAAATTAAATATTATTTTATAACATGATAATTTTTAAAAATTTTAAATGGGTTACAGATTATTTAACCAACGCAATAATTATTAAATAAAAAATATGTACGTTTGTTGTCGATTATATAGTGTATGCTTAATTTCATAGTTAAAAGGTTGTTTTACGGTTTACTTGTAACATTTGGTGTTGTTACGGTAATATTCCTGTTATTCAATGTCCTTCCGGGTGATCCTGCTAGAATGATGCTTGGTCAGAGAGCTGATATTTCTTCTGTTGAGGCAATAAAAAAGGATCTTGGACAGGATAAGCCTTTGTTTACACAATATCTTAACTATCTGAATGATCTGTCTCCTTTATCACTTCATAATATTTGTAATATGGAAAGTTATTGGTATCTGGATAAAAGCAAATATAATAAATCAGTTATTCTTTTGAAGTTGGGAAAGACTAAAGCAATGGTATTGAAATTTCCATACATGAGACGTTCTTATCAGAGTAAAAGAAATGTAAGCGATATAATTGCTGAAGCTCTTCCGAATACTTTTCTGCTTGCTACTTCTGCTATTGCGATAGCACTTTTCTTCGGAATAATTATAGGGGTATTCTCAGCTGTATACAAGAATCGTCTTTTTGATAAATTTTCTCTTGTGTTTTCTGTCTTTGGTATGTCATTGCCTTCATTTTTTGCTGCAATTCTTGTTGCCTGGCTATTTGCATTTCTGCTCGGAAAATATACCGGGCTTAATATGGCCGGAAGTCTTTATACTATAGATGATTTTGGCAACGGTGAGTATCTGACATTGAAAAATCTTATTCTGCCGGCAATAACTTTGGGCATCAGACCACTTGCAATTGTTGTTGAACTTACACGAAGTTCTCTTCTGGATGTTCTTTCTCAGGACTATATAAGAACTGCCAGAGCTAAGGGCCTTCCTGAATATAAAGTTATAACCCGTCATGCTCTTAAGAATTCATTAAATCCTGTAATTACTGCTATTTCCGGTTGGTTTGCTTCATTAATGGCCGGCGCTGTTTTTATTGAATATGTATTTGACTGGAAAGGTATTGGAATTGTTATCGTAGAATCGCTTGAGAAATATGATTTCCCGGTTATTATGGGTTGTGTCCTTGTAATTTCTGTAATGTTGATTTTTATAAATATTATTGTAGATATTCTCTACGGATTCCTTGACCCAAGAATCCGCTTCTCATAAGTAATAGAGTAGGAGAGTCCTCTCCCGGAAGTCTTTAGTATATTGATCTAAACCTTACCGGATTAACTTCATTCATAATTGAATATACTGCATCATAAACGTCTTCGGAGTTAGGATTAGAAAAGTAATCGCCGTCGGTAGTATATGCAGGACGGTGCGGCTTTGCAGTTAGTGTGCGTGGCGTTGTTTCCAGATATTCAAATGCTTTTTGATCTTCCAGAACTCTTTTCATCATATATGCAGTAGCTCCTCCCGGAAAATCTTCATCAAAAAACAATATCTTATTGGTTTTCTTTAGTGAGTTTAATATCATGTGATTGATGTCAAAAGGAATTAAAGTCTGTACGTCAATAAGCTCAACAAATATTCCTGCATCCTGAAGTTGAATTACAGCATCCATTGCAATCCTTACACAAGAGCCATATGTCACCAGTGTTATATCTGTTCCTTCAACCAGTATTTCCGGAATGCCGACAGGTACTCTGTATTCTCCTATATTTGCAGGCAGTTTTTCTTTGATTCTGTATCCATTCAGTGGTTCAATAACAAGTCCCGGATCATCCGAAACTATTAAAGTATTATAGAAACCGGCTGCGACTGTCATATTCCTTGGCACCATGACCGGTACACCTCTGATTGCATTAATTATCATGCTTAGAGGAGAGCCCGAATGCCAGATTCCTTCAAGTCGGTGTCCTCTTGTAGTAATAATAAGCGGAGCTTTTTGTCCACCCTTGGTTCTGTATTGCAATGTAGCAATATCATCGCTAATGGTTTGCAAACCATAAAGAAGATAGTCGAAATATTGAATTTCGGCAACAGGTCTTAAGCCTCTCATTGCAAGGCCTATTCCCTGACCAATGATTGTACTTTCTCTAATGCCGGTATCAGTAACCCTGTCCTCTCCGTATTTTAACTGCAATCCTTCATAAGTCTGATTTACACCACCAAGATGACCGACATCTTCGCCGAAAATCAAAAGTTCAGGATATTTTCCCAGAAGGTAATCCCAGTTGGCAAGTAATATTTCTCTACCATTAACGATAGGAGAATCTATATCGTATTTGGGTTTAATTTCACTGACTTTTAAAATAGATTGATCTGAACAACTATAAAGATGACTGCTATACCTTTCTGCTCCTTCTTCTCTTTCCTTCTTTACAAACTCAAGCATCCCTTTCTTCATTGATTTCTTTTCGTCGCAGCCTACGCAAATAAATCTCAGAATCCTTCTTGATGCAGCTACCGAATCTTTTCTTATTGGGTCGGCAACTTTTAATAATTCATCTCTTATATCTATTATTCTCTGATAATCGGGACAGTGGCAATCCGAATCATTAATGATTCCTATTAGCTCATCTCTTTTTTGTCTGAGAGGTTTATAGAAATGTTCCCTTGCTTCAATAAGTGTTTTTTTTACTGTATTTAATGCTTCATTTTCAATCTTTTCAAGTTCTTCAGCAGAAGCAATAGAGTTTTCGATTATCCATTCTTTCATTTTCTTTATGCAATCAACTTCTGCTTCCCATTCAAGTCTTTCTTTGGATTTATACCTTTCATGAGAACCTGAAGTAGAATGCCCCAGAGGTTGAGTCATTTCAGTGACATGAAAAACAACAGGTACCTGTTCATCCCTGCATATTTTAATCCCTTTTTCATACATATCGCATAGTTCGGCATAATCCCATCCCTTACATCTGAAAACAACTATACCTTTGATTTTTTCATCCCTTTCAAATCCTTTCAATAATTCTCCTATATCCTCTTTTGTAGTCTGATATTTTTTAGGAACAGAGATGCCATAACCATCATCCCAGACAGATAAAGCAAGAGGAACTTGTAATACCCCGGCCGCATTCAATGTTTCAAAAAAGTGGCCTTCAGATGTACTTGCATCTCCAATTGTACCAAATGCTACTTCATTACCTTTTATTGAAAAACCTTTAAGAAAATCAAGGGTTCTGTTATTTCTGTAAAGTTTGGATGCAAGAGCAAGTCCCAGTAGTCGGGGCATTTGTCCGGCAGTAGGTGAAATATCTGCAGATGAATTTTTTTGTTTGGTAAGATCTTTCCATTTACCATATTCATCAAGATTTCTAGTTGCAAAATGGTTGTTCATGATACGTCCACCATTGCCGGGATTTACAGATAGATCAGTATCGCCATAGAGTTGTGCAAAAAATTCATTTAATGTTGACATACCAGTTGCCATCATAAATGTCTGATCTCTGTAGTAACCTGAGCGAAAATCTCCTTCTCTGAAAACTTTTGCCATTGCAAGCTGGGCTATTTCTTTGCCATCTCCGAATATTCCAAACTTAGCTTTTCCTGTAAGTACTTCTCTTCTGCCTGCTATGCTGGCATTTCTACTTTCGTTAGCTATTCTGTAGTCATTAAGAACAATACTTCTAAAATCTCTGAAAGATATCCCATTTTGTATATTCATGTTCGACTCGATTATTTAAAAAATAATAATAAACCTCAAACTTACATAAAAAAAATGAGATGAATGTGTTTAAATTGAAAAATCTACTGTAAAAAGTCGTTAAAAGGTAGTGAATCTTCTTCGTGTTTTGATTTTATAACGTAAATATGATTGTGTATATATTTATGAGTAATAATAAGTCTTTCTCCCCAGTTATTTTCAAAATACTTTTTACACGATTTAATTGCATTGCCTTTTGCGTCTAAAGTATTTTTCTGGAATAAAATCAAAAAGTCTTTTAAATCATTATAAATTAATGATAACTCATCAGATAAATTAATATTTTGAATTTCATTCTCGGACAATGAAACAACCAAATCAATGAATTTATCATTATTCCCCATTTTAAGTTTGATATGTTCTGCAATCGTTTCTCTTTGTTCTTCGGTAACAAATCTTTCGTTTGCCTCTTCATTAACAGATCCGATTTCAGGTAGTAGAGAGCCTTTCAGATATAGTAATGGTAAAATTCTCTGTAGATAATTGAAAATACTTTCCTGAGGATATTTATCAATTTCTTCCATATAAAGACAATACTCATTTGCTACCGTATAGAATTCTAATACCGGTTTTGAATAAATTGTTTGCTGTTCCATATATTAATTTAGGATTAAGGATTAAGGATTAATAAGAAATATTCTCAACTCATAACTTAACATTACTTACCCATTTGTTCTTTGAGTCTGTCAAGATCCGTGATTCTTTGATTGAGTATATTGATGTATTCTCTTACCCTTGAATTGTAGTTTATGTTTGAAGCTTTCTGAGCCCATTGCAAAGCAATATCAATTCTGCCTTGATATTCAGCACCAACAGCCATATTAAAACAGCCTCTGAAAGCTATTTTAGGGTCATTGTTGACTGCAAGTTTTTTCCAGATGTCAATAGCTTTATCCCATTGTTGAGTTTTGACATAATTATCAGCTAATTTAAAATCATCATGTTTATTAATATAATATTCACGCATGATTCTTTGCCATGAAGGTGAGATTCTTAATGCGTATCTTATTCCGGAATAATTTCCTGCATCATTAATTGCTGCACGTTTTGAAGGAAGTTTTGCGATAGCATCCTGAGGTTTTTCTGCAGTAGTGTGCCAATGTTGGTTATCCATGTAAGAGTTATCATCCACAATCATTCTGTTTTTTATGTCATAAATTCTCCAACCTGCATTTACATTAATATTAAGGTCAGCGAAATGTTCTATATAAGTAATTTCTTTTTCTATTTTATTTTCTGTTATTTTTTTCTTTTTTTCCTTAAAGCCTCTGTCAATATTAATGTCTGAATCAAATGTTTCAAGTACTACAAGCCCATCTGCATTATATTGAGAACATAAATCATTTACCTTGTCCCAGGATAATGGAGTAGGGAATTGTCTTGTCCCTGTACCGAAAAGAATATGTTCCCTTACAAGTATTGGATCGAATCTGGGAGCATCTTTAAGTTTATTATACAGGCTTTCAGTACAATGGTCTGACCCTTCTATGTCAGCCATAATTGATTCACCGGTTATGAATCCTTCCATCAAATTCAACCATTGGCCCTTTTTATCAGGAAGAGAGCGATTAAGTATGACAACTTTTTTAACATCCTGCGGAACGTTTATTTGTGCCGGTATAAGGACTTCCATAGTAAGGGAAGAAGTTGTACAGGAGGAAAGAAATAAGGCTATGATTAAAATCAAAATTATTCTATTTGTTCTTAAACCCATGAATATATTTTTTAATTTTTAAATTGATGTTTTCACTTGTTATTGATTTTAAAAATGCATTAATATCTTCAGACGTTTTAAATACAATATTTAATACAGAATACAAAACTATGAAAAATGTTGATCTGATAGTTGCATCTATATATGGATTTTTAAATTTATAAAGTAACATGTCAATAGTTATGGTGAGTATTAATAAAAGTAGTACTTTAATGTTTGAGTATGAAAATGGATGAATCTTCATTTTAATCTTTAAAAATGCGAGTAATAAAATATTATATAATGCAACAGATATCATTGTTGCCATAGCTGAACCCATAATACCATATATTGGAATAAATACATTATTCCAGAAAATAGCGCTGGCTGCCAGTATAATGATGAAGATATAGTAGTATTTATAATATTTTGAGTTGGTCATAATTAATCCATTTATTC
>JAUZOY010000088.1 GCA_030706235.1 Bacteroidota bacterium
ATTGTAAATTTGAATTTCTTCATTACTAAAATTTTTTAAATTAAATAATTTATTTCTTATGAAACATTTTCAGAGCAATAAAATAAATTCCATATATATTAGAAATACATGGAGAATAGGTATAAGAGACTCTTTTTATTTTAAGAACGGCATCTTCTCCTTCAGCGCTTTCTTCTTTATTCATATAGATTGCAAGAGCAATAGCTGCATTAACTTCACCCGAGGGTTCAGGTATTACTACAGTTTCTAAAACACCATCTTTATTTACAATCTTCTTTGGCTTATAATTAATTATCCACTGAATTGTCTGAAAGATAATATATAATAGTAACAATGCAGCAAAGACGACACCCATACCAACCAAAGTAATTCCAAAGCCCCACTGATCAAATCTTGTTAATTCTTCGGCAGCCTGGGGATTAGCTTTAACAGTATTCTCAAGAGAATCTGTAATTTTAGTCGGATCAATTTCCAATAGTATATTTGCTAACATATTCAATCAATTATAATGGTATATTAGAATGTTTTTTAGGAGGATTTGAATCCTTTTTAGTTGCCAGAGATTGAAGTGCTCTGATTATTCTGAAACGTGTGTTCTGTGGCTGAATAACATCATCAATAAAACCATATTTTGCTGCGCTATAAGGTGTTGCGAATTTAGTCACATATTCTTCTTCTTTCTGTGCAATAAATGCTGTTCTTTCAGCAGGATCTTCAATACTTTTCAGTTCTTTTTGGAAAAGAACTTCAATAGCCCCCTTTGGACCCATAACTGCAATTTCAGCGCTTGGCCATGAATAGTTAATATCACCTCTAAGATGTTTTGAACTCATAACCAAATATGCGCCACCATAATCTTTTCTTAGAATAACAGTAATCTTTGGTACAGTGGCTTCTCCATATGCGAACAGAAGTTTTGCACCATGAATAATAATTCCGCCATATTCCTGTGATGTTCCCGGAAGGAATCCAGGTACATCAACAAAAGTTACAATAGGAATATTGAATGCATCACAGAATCTGACAAAACGTGCAGCTTTACGTGAAGCATTTATATCGAGTACCCCGGCAAGATAACTTGGCTGATTAGCAACGATACCAACCGGCATACCATTAAATCTTGAAAAACCGGTAATAACATTTGGAGCATAGTGTCTTTGTATTTCAAGGAATTCACCATAATCTACAGTTGCTTCAATAACCTTTTTAACATCATAAGGTTTGTTAGGACTATCCGGGATAATAGTATTCAATGATTCTTCCATTCTATCTATCGGATCTAAACAATTTGATAATGGAGGATCTTCCAGATTATTCTGAGGCAAGTAACTTAATAGTTTTCTGATTAACAGAATACCTTCTTTTTCATCTTCAGCAACAAAATGAGTAACACCTGATTTTGATCCATGTACTGAAGCACCGCCAAGCTGTTCATCTGTAACTGACTCTCCTGTAACTGTTTTAACTACCTTAGGACCTGTTACAAACATATAACTCTTTTCCTTTGTCATGATTATAAAATCAGTAAGAGCAGGAGAATAAACAGCACCACCGGCACATGGCCCGAAAATAGCAGATATCTGAGGAATTACTCCGGAAGCCATAATATTTCTCTGAAAAATTTCTCCATATCCGCTTAAACTCTTTACACCTTCCTGAATTCTTGCACCACCACTGTCGTTAATTCCAATTACCGGAGCTCCAACCTTCATAGCCTTATCCATAACCTTACATATCTTAGCTGCATTGGTTTCTGACAATGAACCTCCGAAAGTAGTAAAATCTTGTGCATAAATATATACTAACCTGCCATCTATTGTTCCATATCCTGTAACAACCCCATCTGACAGATATGATTCTTTATCAAGGCCGAAATCAAGACAACGATGAGAAACGAACATGTCGAACTCTTCGAAACTTCCTTCATCGAGCAACATATCTATTCGTTCACGTGCAGTAAATTTGCCCTTATTATGCTGTGATTCAATTCTTTTTTCACCGCCTCCTAATTTGGCAACTTTTCTTTTTTCAAGTAACTCCTTGACTTTTGTTTCCTGAATACTCATATTTCGTGTTAATTATGAATTGATATTAATTTTTGTCTTCACATAATTCGGTAAGTACACCGAATGTAGATTTTGGATGTAGAAAAGCTATACTGAGACCTTCAGCTCCTTTTCTTGGAGCTTTATCAATAAGTTGAATTCCTTTGCTTTCTACTTCAGGTAATGTTTCGCTGAGATCTTCCACTGCAAATGCTAAATGATGTATACCTTCACCTTTTTTCTCAATAAATTTGCTTATAGGTCCTTCTGAGTCTGTAGATTCAAGTAATTCGATCTTAGTCTGACCAACTTTGAAAAATGCCGTCTTTACTTTCTGATCTTTTACTTCTTCAACAGAGTAGCATTTAAATCCAAGAATATTTTCATAGTATTTTATTGATTCTTCAAGATTTTTTACTGCGATTCCTATATGTTCAATATGCGTAGCTTTCATTTTAAGATAAGATATAATTTCCCTATTTAAAAATTTCGGCAAAGGTAAGTCGTATATTTTTAATAAAACTAAAAATTAAAATATTTTTTGAATAAAAATTTAATATTAGTTGTTAATAATATAACAATAAATATCTTGTACGGGAGAAAATTTATATCTTATTTCGATTTATTATAGATAAAAATAATTTTAAAAATTCCGGATTAAAGCGCAAAAAGTTATTTTTTTTTCAATTTTTTCATTTATTTATTTATTCCGGCATATCGACATATCTTTACTATTTATCTGCTTTAGTGGAAGTTAAATATTTATTTTCAATAATACGTTATTGGATAAGTCCTCACAATAAAGAGGACTAAGCCCTCAACCCCAACCCCTCTCCTGATGGAGAGGGGCGTAAAAGGCTATTTATCAAAACAATTTCTTAATTGAGATATGTTATTTCATTGAATGTAATCCTATATGATTACCTTCTGTATCAATAATTATTGCAATATAACCATTTGTTCCGACAGATGTTTTTGACATAATAGTTTTACCTCCGTTGGATTCTGCCATTTTTATTTCATTATTAACATCATCACATTGGAAATAAACCCTTGTTCCATCAGTTGTTGGTTTAATATTTTTTGCTTTGACCAAAGCACCTGAAGTGTTTACACCCTGTTTATTCCATGGAAATGTCATCATCTGCATATCAGGCATTGGCGTTTCAGTTAATTTCTTTTTAAATACTGTTTCATAAAATTTTCTTGCCCTGTTCATGTCTGTTACAGGAATCTCAAACCAATTTACTACGTTTCTTTCCATAATATTAATTTTTTAGTTAGATAAATTTATACAATATGCAAAGATAGCAAATTTTGATATTATCTCATAAAAATAAACATCAAGACCTGACAAATTTTAAAATTCTGCCAGGTCTCCAATTAAACGATATTCTTTAAACCGTTTCGAAATTAATAGCGTGCTTCCCTACTTTTGAAAAGATTTACCAACGGGACAATGTAATCCTCATTTGTTTTTATAGAAACTGCATCAACACCTGATTTTGTAAATATATCCCTGAGTTCTTTATCTTTCTTCTTCCAGAAAATATTATATTGCTGTCTTGTATCAGCATCTGAGGTATTTATCCATTTTTCCTCCCCGGTTTCAGAATCCAGAAAACGAACCATTCCAACATCAGGCATTATTGTTTCTCTTTCATCAAAGATTCTGATAGCAACAATATCATGCTTTTTATTGGATATTTTTATTGCATCTTCAAAACTGTTTTTATCAATGAAATCTGATATAATGAAGGCGGTACATTTTTTCTTAACTACATTGATAAAAAAACTCAAAGCCCCGGAGATATTTGTTTTTCTATTTTCAGGTTTAAAATTTATAAGCTCGCGTATTATACGAAGTATATGAGATTTCCCTTTCTTGGGAGGTATAAACTTTTCAATCTTATCACTAAAAAAAATTACACCTACCTTGTCTTTATTGCTTATGGCAGAAAACGACAAAACGGCAGATATTTCAGTCATTATATCCTGCTTTAGTTGTGTTTGGGTACCAAATTCTTTGGAACCGCTTACATCGACAAGCAGCATAACTGTTAATTCTCTTTCTTCTTCAAATACTTTTACATAAGGATGATTAAACCTTGCTGTTACATTCCAGTCAATCGAGCGTATATCATCACCGGGAAAATATTCCCTGACTTCGGTAAATGCAATTCCCCTACCCTTAAAGGCACTGTGATACTCTCCTGCAAATACATGATTTGAAAGACCACGCGACTTGATTTCTATCTTTCTTACTTTCTTTAACAGATCAGTAGTTACCACTTCTAATAAAATTTAAATTATTAAGGAACTTCTACAGTATTAAGTATTTCGTTGATTATTTCTTCGGTTGTGATATTTTCAGCTTCTGCTTCATAAGTAAGACCTATACGATGTCTTAAAACATCATTACAAATTGCTCTTACATCTTCCGGAATAACATATCCCCTTCTCTTGATAAATGCATACGCTTTTGCAGCAATTGCAAGATTAATACTTCCTCTTGGAGAAGCTCCGTAATTAATCAGCCCGTTAAATTTATCCAGTTTATATTCAGATGGAAATCTTGTTGCAAAAACTATGTCGGTAATGTATCTTTCAATTTTTTCATCCAGATAGACTTCCTTTGTAATATTTCTGGCTTTAATAATATCTTCTTTACTCAGTATTGGATTTGTATTTGGAAAGCTTTTTTCAAGATTTTGTCTCATAATTGCTTTTTCTTCTTCTTTTGAAGGATATGTTATAACAACTTTTAACATAAACCTGTCAACCTGAGCTTCAGGTAAAGGGTATGTACCTTCCTGTTCTATTGGGTTTTGAGTTGCCAGAACTAAAAAAGGATCATCAAGTTTGTATGTTTCGTCACCAATTGTTATCTGTCTTTCCTGCATAGCTTCAAGTAAAGCAGACTGGACTTTTGCCGGAGCCCTGTTAATTTCATCTGCAAGAATAAAGTTTGAGAAAATTGGTCCTTTTCTTACTATAAATTCTTCATTTTTCTGACTATATATCAATGTTCCAACCAAGTCCGCAGGTAATAGATCAGGTGTAAACTGAATTCGGTTGAAATCCGCTTTCATTGTTTGAGCCAATGATTTTATTGCAAGTGTTTTTGCCAATCCGGGAACACCTTCAAGTAAAATATGTCCATTAGATAATAAACCAACCAACAATCTTTCAACCATATATTTCTGTCCCACGATTACCTTATTCATTTCCATTGTAATCATGTCAACGAAAGAACTTTCACGTTGTATCCTGTCATTTAATTCTTTAATGTCAACAAATTCTGCCATATTCGTTAATTTTAATTAAACTTAATTGCTACTAAACAATTTTTTTTTAAAAATATTATTACTATATATCAAAAATTATACCTAAGTAAAAGTTGGCAGTTCTAAATTTGGATTTTATTACTTTTGTAAAAGATTTTCCAAAATGTGATCACAAAATAAGGGTTATCTCGTTTGTATAAAATAATATGACAATAAAAGAAGCACAGCAAACAATAGACGATTGGATAAAAACCAATGGAGTAAGATATTTCAATGAACTGACTAACATGGCCCTTCTTTCTGAAGAAGTTGGTGAAGTAGCAAGAATTATTGCCCGTCAATACGGTGAACAATCTTTCAAAGAATCAGACAATGATAAAAACCTTGCTGACGAACTTGCCGATGTTCTATTCGTTCTTATCTGTATTGCAAATCAGACAGGTATTAATCTTACTGATGCTCTGAAAAAGAACCTCGATAAGAAGACTTGCAGAGATAAAGAAAGACATAAAAATAATGAAAAATTAAAAATTAAAAATTAGAATAAATTGCATATTTTCTATACCCCTGACATAAAAGGAGAATATTACACTCTTAGTGAAGATGAGTCTAAGCATTGCATTAAGGTACTGAGACTTAAGCCCAGCGATAAAATCATTTTAATTGATGGGAAGGGCGGATATTATGATGCAGAAATTATGAATGAACTTCCCAAAGCCTGTCTTGTAAAAATCATCAATGCAATTCATGAATATGGCAAAAGGAACTTTCATCTTCATATAGCTGTCGCTCCGACAAAAAATAATGACCGTCTTGAATTTTTTGCAGAAAAAGCAACCGAAATCGGAATTGATTTAATAACGCCTTTGATTTGTCATAATTCTGAAAGGACAAAACTTAATACCGAAAGGCTAAAAAAAATTGTCATTTCTGCAGCCAAACAATCCTTTAAGGCTTATCTGCCAATAGTTAATGAACCTGTAAAATGTTCAAATTTTATTAAACAAAACCATGAAGGATTTAGTAAATTTATAGCTCATTGCTATGACAACCCTAAAAAACATCTTAAAGAGATATACAAACCTGGAGATAATGCATTAATTCTAATTGGTCCCGAAGGCGATTTCTCAACGGAAGAAGTCAAAACTGCACTCGATTCCGGCTTTTCTGAAGTATCTTTAAGCCCTTCACGACTAAGAACTGAAACAGCAGCAATAGTAGGTTCACATACAATTAATCTATTGAACGAGTGATTAATGATGAATAAATATAAGATATTAAAATTAACCATATTGATTAATATACTATTATTTATCAATGTAAAAGTATTTTCACAGAAACAGGAAATAACAGTTACTGACTGCAATTTTTCCGTCAACACCTTTAAAAAAGTTCTTTATAATTACGGATTTTCAAAAGGTGACAGTATTATAATTATCATTAATTCAACAAATAATAAAGACATAAACAAAGTTCAACTAGAAGAATATTTTTCTTCTTCTATAATTTTCAGCGAACAAAAAACACAGACAATCAGCAAAAGACTCTTAATAAATAAAACAGGGATTTATTGCTTAAACGTTATTGACAACTCTGTCTTTTCTATCCCTATTCATCTAAAAATTATCAGGAAACCATTTTCTGCGGCAACAGCTGACTTCAATACAAATGTCTACTGGAAAACTATCAATGATACCATCTATGGTAAAGTTACAGGCACAAAAACTATTCAACAAGCCGATACAATATTCGATCAGATAACTGATAAATCAGTAAAGATTTATGCCCGCAAGAATATTACATCAACCCCCGATAAGGCAGTTATAGAATTCACACTTCCTGAAAACACTATTTCATGGAGTTATTTTATTGGTGTAGGTAAAGAAGGCAGAAATACTTTTAATGAAGCTGTTAAAAAATCTCTTGATATAGCTTCCAGCATTTCAGGATTCATTCCTGAATATGGACCTATGATATCTTTAGCACTTAAAGGAGTTTCTCTTTTCACCACTACCCAAAGAGGTGACAATGTCAAATATTTTTTTGTAAACAACGAAAAGTATTCCCAAAGCTTCATGCAAAACAAACCTTTCAATTCATTTATCAGAGGAGAAGCAATATCCGATTTTTCTCAGGTTAAAGCACCTCTGCACGGTAAATATTACCTCTGCCTGCACAATGATAACCTAGTAATTCCAATTGATGTATCTGTTAAAATAACTGTAGTTAAACTCAAGTATTCTAAAAGAATAGTTACAGAAAGAGAATATAAATTAAAGGAGAAAAAAGTACCATATCTGATGAAGTAAACCTGATTAGAAAAACATTAGATTATTACCCACTTTAAACTTTACTGAAAAATTATTTCTATCTTTGAATTAAATTTCGGATTTATAGATTTAATGAAATTAGATTTTTATATAAGATCATTTTTTGCACTCATAATTATTTTATTTTTATGTTTGTCAAATATATTCGCACAGCAATGTCTATGGACTAAATCAGCAGGTGGAAAAGGATATGATGAAAGTAAAAGTATAGCTATTGATTCCAGGGGAAATATTTATATAACAGGACATTTTCAGGACACGGCAACATTTGGTAATTTCACATTAATAAGCAAAGGTAAAAATGATATATTTCTGGCAAAATATTCTCCTGAAGGGAAATATCTTTGGGTAAGTTCAGCAGGTGGAAGCGGTGTTGATGAAGGTTACAACATTACTATTGATTCTAAAGATAATATTTATATAACAGGTTATTTTGCATCACCTACAATTTTATTTGACAAAATAAAATTAAAAAATTCAGGCAAATGGGATATTTTTATTGCAAAATATTCTTCTGATGGTAAATGTATCTGGGCTAAATCTGCAGGTGGAAATAATTATGATTATGGAAGAAGTATTACTACTGATTCTGAAAACAATATATATTTAACCGGAATATACAATTCAGGAACAGCAATTTTTGGTGATATTAAATTAACAAATTCAGGGGAATCCGACATATTTCTTACCAAATATTCTTCTGATGGTAAATGTCTTTGGGCAAAATCTGTAGGGGGAAATAAATGTGATGTTGGCAAAGGCATCATAAGCGACTCAAAAGGGAATGTATATTTAACAGGATTCTTTGGCTCTCCGGTAATATATTTTGATAGCTATAAATTAATCAATTCCGGTAAAGAAAACATATTTATTGCCAAATATACATCTGACGGGAAATGTCTCTGGGCTAAATCAGCAGGAGGAAATAATGAAGACGAAGCTTATAGCATTGCAAGAGATTCACATGATGATATTTACCTAACGGGATTTTTCGGTTCATCATCTATATTATTTGATAATTTTAAATTGTTTAATTCAGGAAATACAAATGTTTTTATTGTAAAATATACTTCGGAAGGGAAATGTCTCTGGGCTAAATCTGCAGGTGGAGAAAGTTATGATAATGGCAGAGGTATAACGACAGATTCCAAAGGAAATATTCTGATAACAGGTATTTTTTATTCAAATACAGCCTCTTTTGATGATATTAAACTCAGCAATTCATGTGGCTCAAATATATTCATTTCAAAGTACTCACCTGACGGGAAATGCCTCTGGGCTAAATCTGCAGGTGGTGATGATTTTAATTATAATTACGGTAACGGAATTGCAACAGATACGAAAGAAAACATATATTTTACCGGGAACTTTAGCTCATTTGATGCAACATTTGATACAATTAGATTAAATAGTTCAGGAGTTTATGACATTTTTGTAGCAAAATATGCTGATACTACACATACTAAGCCAGATGATTTATTTTTGAAAAATGATGATTTATTCTTGAAAGTTTATCCTAATCCATTTATAACAAAAACTACAATAACATATTCCCTTACAGAATACTCCTATATAAACATAAGCCTTTATGACCTGATTGGTAAAAAAGTTGAATTAATTACAAATGGAGAAAAGGAAGCGGGACTTTATAACATTGAATGGGACAGAAAAAGCATCAGTTCCGGAGTATATCTCATTGAGATGAAAGCAAATAACAAAAAAACTCAAAAAAAGATTGTCCTTATGGATTAAATCAGTTTTTATACCTTACTTAGAAATGATAACTTCTGCACATTAAACTTTCCGGATTTAACTTTTTTCCGTAGGTTTGCAAAATTATTAAAATTAATTCTTTTAAAATGTCACTCCAGTGCGGAATTGTAGGACTTCCGAATGTAGGAAAGTCAACCCTTTTTAACTGTTTATCGAATGCAAAAGCTCAGGCAGCTAATTTTCCATTTTGTACAATAGAGCCTAACGTTGGTGTTATTCCGGTACCTGATGAAAGATTATTTGTACTGGAAAAGCTTGTCAATCCTGAAAAAGTTGTACCAACTACAGTAGAAATTGTTGATATTGCCGGTCTTGTAAAAGGAGCAAGTAAAGGAGAAGGTTTAGGTAATAAATTTTTGGGAAATATACGTGAAACCAATGCAATTATACATGTTATAAGATGCTTTGATGATGATAATGTGGTGCATGTGGATGTAACGATAGATCCTGTAAGAGACAAAGAAATAATTGATTATGAATTGATAATAAAAGACCTTGAAAGTCTTGAAAAAAAACTGGTTAAGATTGAAAAGGCAGCTAAAGTCGGTGATAAGGAAGCTAAAAAAGCTCTTGAAGTTCTGCTTAGTTACAAGAAACATCTTGAAGAAGGAAAACCGGCAAGAAGTCTTCCAATGTCAGCAGAAGATAAAAAACACGTTGAAGATGTCTATATGCTTTCAGGTAAACCTGTTATTTATGTTTGTAATGTTGATGAAGCTTCTGTTGTTACCGGGAACAAATATACCGAAGCACTAAAAGAAGCCATAAAAGATGAAAAAGCCGAAATTCTGATTATAGATGCAGCAATTGAAGCTGAAATTGCCACACTTGATACCTATGAAGAAAGAATAATGTTTCTTGAAGATCTTGGTTTGAAAGAATCCGGAGTTAACAAACTTATCCATTCAGCATATAATATTCTTAAACTAAGAACTTATTTTACTGCAGGGCCCAAGGAAGTTAAAGCATGGACAATAACAGCCGGAATGACAGCGCCACAAGCAGCCGGTGTAATACATTCGGACTTTGAAAGAGGCTTCATACGTGCAGAAGTCATTAAATATGAGGATTATGTAAATCTAGGTTCTGAAGCTGCATGTAAAGAAGCAGGAAAATTAAATATCGAAGGGAAAGAATACATAGTCCAGGACGGAGATATTATGCACTTCAGGTTTAATGTCTAAATCGGTTGTGTTTAATTAAACTTAAAACTCGTTTCTTCTTTTAGCAATATTCCATCTTATACCAAGCGAAGTATAAGTCATTTTTGATTTAAGACGTTGAACATCACTTGTCTGATTACGATAAATCACACTCAGATCTGCAAAAAGATTATGCATAATCTGGTATGATGCTGATAATTCAGTGTAGTACAACGTGGCTCTGTTACCCTGAGCAAGTTTATTTTCGTAATCCATTACTCGTGTGAGGTAGGAACGAGTAATATCATTACCCCAGAAATGTGTCTGATCATCATATCCTATTACTGATATAATTGATTTTGCATTAAGATTTAGTCTTGGGATGGGTTGATACCTTATGATGTTTATCACCTCATAAAAATTTGCACCAAGAGGATTAGCCAATGGCTGATCAAAATTTGTATAACTTGTAAAATTTGACATATGAGAATAGGTATATGGAGTTGCCAGATTTGTTTCAATCTGATAATCAAGATTTGAAACACCTGCAACGTCAATATATTTCAGTCCTAACTGCAAAGCTTCTTTATTTTTCCAGGAGCCATTATTATAATGCCTGATTTCATCAATTACAAATTCATCAATAAATATTTGTCCGTACAAAAGAAAATGTTTAAGAAAATTGAATTTAAAATCAATGCCTATCATTGCATTATCAGGACTTCCAATATTTGACTCAAGCGGCCGTAGGAAGATCACAGGATTAAGATAATTTAACTCAAAAGTACCTCCGCCCAGAGAATCCCCC